>NZ_QTPU01000052.1:0-31096 GCF_003857805.1 Burkholderia sp. Bp9099 | reverse complement strand
CGAAGAGGTAACGACTGGCTCAGTTTTACTTTGCGCGATCAGGCGCGAAGTGGCTCAGATTTCAAATGCGTTTGACACCGTCGCCGCCGATGTACCGGTCAGCGCAGTGGTCCCACCGAAGCTCCGGTGATTCGGTGTCGACGCAACGAATCCGCGACGAAGCCCGACGCCTTCATCTCTTCGACGAACGCACCGAGCAACGCGGCGGCCGCTTCGCCGCGGCTCTTCGGCACGCCCATCGCCTGACGGATCACCATGAAGCGCTCGTCGAGCAGGCGCAGGCCCGGCGTCTTCGCCACATCGGCTTCGAGCTGCTGCTTCACGCCGGCCGCGACTTCGAGCTGCTGTTCGACGAACGTCGGCACGACGGCCGGCGACGTCGGCGCACGCACGATCTGCGCTGCCTTCAGCTCGCGCGTGAGGAACAGGTCGTACGCGCTGCCCTTGCCGACCACCACACGGTTGTGTGGCTGGTCGACGTCCGCATTGCCGCGGATCGGCGAATCGTCGCGCACGAGATAGAAGCCTTCGATCAGCACGTACGGTTCGGTGAACGCGACCGTTTCGCCGCGCAGCGGATCGACCGCGAAGAAGCCGAAGTCGGCGCGCTCCTCGGTCAGCGCCTGCACCGATTTACCGGCGGCGTCGAACACCACGAGTTCCAGCTCGGCCGACAGCCGCTCGGCGAACGCGCGCGCGATGTCGATCGACACGCCGAACGGCTCGCCTGTGGCCGGGTCGCGGTTCGCAAGGATCGGGTTGCCGAGATTGATCGACGCGCGCAGCTTGCCGGTCGGGGTGAACGCGGAGAGGACGGAAGGGTCGATGGGCATGAAAGGGCTCATGGGGGAAGCGGGTGTGCGGGTTGCGCGGGCGCTCAAGGTTTGAGAATGGCGCTGATGCGCGACAGCGCATCGAGCGTATGCAACAGGTGTTGACGCAGTTCTTCCGACGCCTCTTCGTTGCGCTCGCGCTCGAGCAGCTCGAGCACGTGAAGATGCTGCTTCGCATGTTCGACGTAGCGCTCGCGATCCTGCATCGAGCGGTACGACAGCAGGCGGCGCACGCGATTCACGCGCCGGATCGTGTCGATGAAGAAACTGTTGCCCGACGCTTCGACGAGTGATTCGTGGAACCGCACGCCGCGATCGTGCAGTTGATCGGCGGTATCGGTCTCGATGCCGCCGGCGAGCAGGTGCTTCTCGACCTCGCGACACCGTTCCAGCACACGCGGATCGAGCCGGTAGCCGGGCTCGAGCAGCGCGGCCGGCTCGAGTGCGAGGCGCAGCCGGTACGATTTCAGCAGGCTGTCGGGCGTCGTCAGCATCGGCGAGAACTGCCACCCGTAGCCCGGCTTGCGTTCGGCCCAGCCTTCCTGCGCGATACGCCCGAGCACGGCGCTGAGCTGCGCGTTCGTCAGCCCGTAGCGGGTGCGGATCAGCTGTTCCGAAAATTCGTCGGGCAGCTTGCCCTTCAGGCGATCGTCCGCGATCCGGAAATAAACGCTCGTGATCACGTCGGCTTCGCCGAGACCGAGTTCGTCGACGACGTCCGACAGCGGCTCGATCACGGGCTTTGCTACGAAGAAGCCGCGATTGCGCTCGCGTGTCAGGATGCCTTTCTCGTGCAGCAGCGCGAGGGCCTCGTTAACGGGTGAACGGGACACGCGCAGGCGGTCGGCGAGCATCTGCGCGGGCAGGTGCGCGCCGACGTCCAGTCCTTCCGTCTTGATCAGTTCGACAATCTGGGTCGCGATGGAGCGGTCGATCATGTGAGTGAGCATTCGGAGCGTCGCGGGCGGCTTCGGTCTCAAGCCTCCTGCGTCGCCAGGTTCTTCTGCAATATCAGCGGGATGACGCCGCCCGAGTGCAGCAGCTCGCATTCGAGACGGGTCTCGACCGCGGCCGTCGCGTCGACGGGCTCGACGCGGCCGTTGGCGCGCACGATGCGCACGGGCACCGTGCAGCGCGGCGACAGCGCATCGGCCGGCGCGTCGACCTCGAGCTTATCACCTGGCCGGAGGTCCAGCGTGTCAGGGTGGATGCCCGTGGCGAAGCGCAGCGGCAGGATGCCCATCCCGATCAGGTTCGAGCGGTGGATGCGCTCGAAGCTGGCGGCCAGCACCGCGCGGATGCCGAGCAGCCGCTGGCCTTTCGCGGCCCAGTCGCGCGACGACCCGGTGCCGTAGCGCTCGCCGGCGACGAGTACGACCGGATTGCCTTCCTCCCGGTAACGCGCGGCCGCCTCGAAGATCGGCAACACGTCGCCGCTCGGCACGTGCAGCGTATGCGCGACCGGCATGCCGTCGCGCAGCCGGTTGACGAGGGTCCGGTTGTAGAACGCGGCCCGCATCATCACTTCCCAGTTGCCGCGCCGCGATGCGAACACGTTCAGGTCGTCGCGATCGTCGCCGCGCGATACGAGGAAATCGGCGACGAAGCTGTCCTTCGGGATCGCGCTGGCGGGCGAGATGTGATCGGTCGTCACGTCGTCGCCGAGCACCAGCAGCGGGTACGCGCTGTACGTGCCGAGCTGGCTGCCCTGCGACGCCGACGCGAACGGCGGCCGGCGCAGCGCGGTCGAGGTCGGATCCCACGGGAATTGCGCGCTGTCGGGCGCGTCGAGGTCGTGCCAGGCCGGGTTCGCACTGGCGTGCGCGAATGCGCGCGGGTAGTCGTGCGGATCGGCGGCGGCCGCCGTCAGTTCGGCGACGGCTTCGCGTGTCGGCCACAGGTCGCGCAGGTACACGGGCTGGCCGTCGGCCGTGTGCTGGAGCGGATCGCGGCTCACGTCGATTTCGGCGTCGCCGGCCAGCGCGAACGCGATCACGAGCGGCGGCGACATGATGAAGCCGAGGTCGAGATCCGGGTGGATACGCCCCGGGAAATTGCGGTTGCCCGACAGCATCGCGACCGGCCGGATCGACGCGTCGGCGAGCGCCGCCCGGATCGGCTCGGTCAGTTGCCCTGAGTTGCCGATGCAGGTCGTGCAGCCATACCCGACGATATCGAAGCCGACCGCCGACAGGTCGTCGATCAGCCCGGCCCGTTCGAGATAGGCCGCCGCCGCGGGCGAACCGGGACCGAGCGACGTCTTGACCCATGCCGGCACCTTCAGCCCGAGCGCACGCGCGTTGCGCGCGACGAGGCCGGCTGCGATCAGCAGCGCGGGATCGGACGTGTTCGTGCAGCTCGTGATCGCGGCGATCGCGACCGGATGCTTCGGCATCGACGGATGCGGATGCGCGGGATGGAACGCGAGCGGCGCGAGCGCGGCGGCCGTCTGCGAATGATCGAGCAGGTCCTGCGGGCGGCGCGGCCCGGCGACGTGCATTCCGATCGACGCGAGGTCGATGTCGATCGTGCGCGTGTAGCGCGGTTCGGCATCCGGATCGAACCACAGGCCGGCTTGCCGCGTGAACGCTTCGACGAGCCGGATCGCCGATTCGGATCGGTGGGTCGCGCGCAGATAGTCGAGCGTGTTGCCGTCGACCGGGAAGAAGCCGGTCGTCGCGCCGTATTCAGGCGCCATGTTCGCGACGACCGCACGCTCGCCGGCACCGAGCGTGGCGACGCCCGGGCCGAAGAACTCGACGAACTCGCCCGATACGCCGATCGCACGCAGCCGTTGCGTGACGGTCAGCGCGAGATCGGTCGCGAGCACGCCCGCGCGCAACGCGCCGGTCAGCCGCACGCCGATCACGTCGGGAATGCGCTGCATCACGGGCATCCCGAACATCACCGTCTGCGCTTCCAGCCCGCCGACACCCCAGCCGAGCACGCCGATGCCGTTGATCATCGGTGTGTGGCTGTCGGTGCCGATCAGCGTGTCGGGCACGGCCCAGCGCTCGCCGTTGCGCTCGAGCGTCGTGACCACCGTCGCCAGTTGCTCCAGGTTGATCGTATGCATGATCCCGGTGCCCGGCGGATGAATGCGTACGCCCGTCAGCGACTTCGATGCCCAGCGCAGGAACCGGTAGCGCTCCGCGTTGCGGCGCAGTTCGAGCTGCAGGTTCAGCGGCGCGGCGTCCGGCCGCGCGAAATATTCGACGGCCAGCGAGTGGTCGACCGACGAATCGACCGGCAGCATCGGGTTCAGCGACGCCGGGTCCGCGCCGGCTTCGGCTAGCGCATCGCGCATGCCGGCGATGTCGACGAGCGCCGGCGTGCTGGTCGTGTCGTGCATCAGCACGCGGTTCGGCTGGAACGCGATCTCGGCCTCGCTCGTCGCGCGGCGCGTCCATTCGACGATCGCGTCGACCGCTTGCCGTCGCTCATCCCCGTCGGTGTTGCGGATCACGTTTTCGAGCAGCAGGCGCAGCACGACGGGCAGTTCACGCAGCGTGGCGCCGAACTGGCCGGGGAGATCGACGAAACGAAACGACGCGCCGTCGACCGTCAACCGGGCTTCCGAGGGGGAGTTGGTGTTTTCCATGACTGTATTTTTGCACTTTAACAAGTAAAAATGCAATCTAGTGCTAACCCGACATACCAAAATCAGGAGACGACCGTGACGAAAACAGCCAACGACCCGGGCGAAAACGGTCCGGATCAGATGCGTCGCCGCGTGATAGGGCACACGGCGGCGCTCGGTGCGCTCGCGATCCTCGGCGCGGCCGCCGGGCCGGTTTCGGCAGACGAATCACACAAGGCTTTGAAAGGAAAAACACCCATGTTTGCTTATGTCGGATCGCGCACCACGCGCGAACGAAACGCCCGCGGCGACGGGATCAGCGTCTACCGCGTCGACACCGGGACGGGGGCGCTCGAACTCGTGCAACTCGTCAAGGATCTGGTGAATCCGTCGTTTCTCGCGCTGAGCGCGAACGGCGAGCACCTGTACACGGTCCACGGCGACCTGAGCGACATCAGCGCATTCAAGGTAGACAAGGCCAGCGGCAAGCTCACGTTCCTGAATCGCCAGAGCACGCAAGGCAAGAACCCCGTGCATCTCGCGATCGATCCGACCGGCCGCTACGTCGTCGTGTCGAACCACATCGGCGCGAGCCTGGCGGTACTGCCGATCGCGCAAGACGGTTCGCTGCATGAGATCACGCAACTCGTCACGCTCGAAGGCCCGATCGGTCCGCACCGCGTCGAGCAGAAGCAGGCGAAGCCGCACTTCAATCCGTTCGACCCGACCGGGCAATTCGTGATCGTGCCGGACAAGGGGCTCGACCGCGTGTTCTCGTTCCGGTTCAAGGACGGGCGGCTCGCGCCGGCCGATCCGGCATTCGTCGTCACGCGCGAGACGGCCGGCCCGCGTCACGTCGCCTTCCATCCGAACGGCGCGCTCGCGTACGTCGTCAACGAACTTGATTCGACCGTCACGACTTATCGGTACACGTCGTCGAACGGTGCGCTGACGCCCGTGCAGATCGTGTCGTCGCTGCCGGACACGTACACCGGCAACAGCCGCGCGTCGGAGATCGAGGTCGATCCGGCCGGGCGCTTCGTCTACGCGTCGAACCGCGGCGACGACAGCATTGCCGTGTTCCGCATCGACCCGGCCAGCGGCCATCTCGCGTTCGTCGCGGCCGAATCGACCGGCGGCCGCACGCCGCGCTTCATGACCGGCACGCCGGACGGCCGCTTCATGTACGCGCTGAACGAAGACAGCGACAGTATCGTCGCGTTCGCGATCGATGCCGCGACGGGCCGCCTCAAGCCGACCGGCTTCTCGGTCGCGTCGGGCAGCCCCGTCTGCATGGTGTTCTCCGGACACCGCGCGTAATCCTTCACGCCCCATCAGGAGACAGCCGGCGGCAGGTCCGCCGGTGCACAACCATGAATCAAGTAACCCCTATCGACGAACGCGCGCTGGTGCGCAAGATCGCGTGGCGCATCATCCCGTTCGTGTTCGTCCTCTACATCATTTCGTATCTCGACCGCGCGAACATCGGCTATGCCGCGTTGCAGATGAACAAGGAGCTCGCGCTGTCGAGCGAGGCGTTCGGCTTCGCGTCGGGCATCTTCTTCATCGGGTATTTCCTGTTCGAAGTGCCCAGCAACGTGATGCTCAACAAGTTCGGCGCACGCGTGTGGATCGCGCGGATCCTGGTGACGTGGGGCGTCGTGTCGGTGATCTCCGCATTCGTGCAGGACGCGACGCAGCTCTACGTGCTGCGGTTCCTGCTCGGCGTGGCGGAAGCGGGCTTCTTCCCCGGGATCATCGTGTACCTGACCTACTGGTTCCGTGCGAAGGAGCTCGCGACGACCGTCGCGCTGTTTACGGCCGCGATCCCGGTGTCGTACATCATCGGCGCGCCGCTTTCGACGTGGATCATGGATCACGTCCACTGGTTCCAGTGGAGCGGCTGGCGCTGGATGCTCGTGCTCGAAGGCGCGCCCGCGCTGGTCGGCGGGATCCTGTGCTTCCTGTACCTGACGGACCGCCCGGGCGACGCGAAGTGGCTCACGCCCGCGGAGCGCGCGTGGCTGCTGAACGAACTCGACAACGACCGCAAGGCGCGGCCGCGTGCGCAGCATCTCGGTTCGCTGAAGACGATGACGAACCCGAAGGTGTTGTACCTGTCGTTCATCTACTTCGTGTATCAGTGCGGCAGCCTCGGCGTCGGTTACTGGATGCCGCAGATCATCAAGGGCTTCTCGTCGAGGCTCTCGCATACCGAGATCGGGCTCATCGCGACGGTGCCCTACGTGGTTGCGACGATCGCGATGGTCGTGTGGTCGCGTCGTTCGGACCGGCGCAGCGAACGACGCCTGCATTCGGCGATTCCGCTGGCGGTGGCCGCCGCGGCGCTGCTCGGCGCGGGCCTGTCGACGAACCCGTACGTGTCGATCGCGATGATCAGCCTGAGCCTCGCGGGCCTGTACGCGTTCAAGTCGCCGTTCTGGGCGTTGCCGACGCTGTTTCTCAGCCGCTCGACCGCGGCCGTGTCGATCGCGGTGATCAACTCGATCGGCAACCTCGGCGGCTTCGTCGGGCCGTTCATGATCGGCTTCGTCAAGGGAACGGGGCAGAGCGCGACGCCTGGTCTGCTGTTTCTCGCGGCGCTGCTCGTCGTGTCGTTCCTGATGACGTTCTTCATTCGCGTTCACGAACAGCCGGCCGACGACACGCCGTCGAACGTGGTGAACCAGACCCATTGAAACGATGACGCGTAATCCGGCGGCGAGCCGGGACATATAACCGAAAGAGGAGATCGATTGATGAAGAAGTTTTCATTTTGCTTGGTTGTACTGAATTCAGTGCCGGCGATCGCGCTGGCGCAAAGCAGCGTGACGCTATACGGGATCATCGACAGCGGCATCAATTACACCAGCAACGTGCAGACGGCACGGACGGCGGCAGGCCCGGTCGGCGGCCATCAGATCGCGATGATCGAAGGCGGGTCGGCCGGCCTGCAGGGGAGCCGCTGGGGGCTCAAGGGCAGCGAGGATCTCGGCGGCGGTCTCAAGGCACTATTCGTGCTGGAGAGCGGTTTCTACAGCAACAACGGCGTGCTGAACCAGGGCGGCGCGATGTTCGGGCGGCAGGCGTATGTCGGCCTGAGCCATCCGGTCGGCACGGTCACGCTCGGGCGGCAGTACGATCCCGTCGTCGACTTCTATGGGCCGTTCCTCGCCGCGCCGCAGTGGGGCGGCTACATGACCTCGCATCCGGGCGACCTCGACAATGCGTTGAACACGCGCCGCATCAACAATTCGATCAAGTTCCGCAGCGCCAGCTACCGCGGGCTGACGCTCGAAGCGTTGATGAATCTCGGCGGCACCGCCGGGTCGTTCTCGACCAACTGGATCTGGGGTGCCGGCGCGTCGTATGCGGCGGGGCCGTTTTCGATCGGCGCGGGTTACCTGAACGTCCGCAACCCGAACACGTCGTTCTTCGGCGCGAATCCGAATGCCGGTCCGGCGACGAGCAACAACCTCGGCAGCGCCGGCAGCGCGAGTGTGCCGGAGATCAACCCTGTGTTCGCCGGCTATGCGTCCGCGAATCGGCTCGAAATCGCCGGCGTCGGAGCGGGCGTGACGCTGGCCGCACTCAGCGTCAACCTCGCGTATTCGAATACGCGCTTCGAGGGGTTGGGCTCCGCGTCGGGGCCGAATGCGCTGCGTTACGCGGGCACCGCGGCATTCAACAACGTCGAGATCAACGCGAAATACCAGTTCACGCCGTCGTTGCAGGCGGGTGTCGCCTACGACTACACGAGGAACGGCGGCGCCGGCGGCAAGGGCGGCGCGAACTACAACCTGTTCAGCGCGGGTGTCGATTATTTCCTGTCGAAGCGCACGGACGTTTATACGGTTGCCGTGTTCGAGAAGGCGAGCGGGACGGATTCGCTCGGGCAGCCGGCGGTTGCGCAGATTACCGGGTTGACGCCGTCCGCGACCGACAAGCAGGTTTCATTGCGGATCGGGTTGCGTCACAGGTTCTGAACAGGCGGAGCGACTGGAACGGCGCGCGTAAAGCCGGGTTTCCGCGGCGTGCCGGTGACACGGGGCGGGCGTTTGCCCGACCCGTTTTTTACCGTGGCGATTACTTGACCGCGACTTCCGTATGCACGACTTGCGGCGGGCTTTTGAAGAACGGGCCCGCCAGCTGTCGCCATGCCTGGAAGTCGTCCGATTGCCGGAAATGCACCATGTGGTCGTCCACGGTGTCCCACTTGACGACGAGCAGGTAGCCGCCGCTGCGCTCGATCACGCGGTGCAGCTCGGCGCCGCCGCAGCCGCGCGCACGCGCGAACAGCGGGAGTGCCTGGCGAACCGCCGCTTCGAATTGCTCGGCCTGCGACGGATCGATGTCGAGCGATGCCATTTCCAGAATCATTGATGCTCCATAGGGGGTGAATGATGCGAACGGATCGTGATGCGACGTGCGCCGGGGCCGGCGCATCCGGCAACGATACCGGAAGTCGGCTGCGCGGTGGTCGCATGCGGTTCCCGCGAAGCCGAAAATGACGTCATGCCTTCCTGATCAGCAGCTTCAGCGACACGGACAACGCGGCGGACACCGCGAGAATCGCCGCCATCGCCCAGATCCCGGCAGCGAACGAGCCGGTCGACTGCTTCAGGAAGCCGACGAGGTAGGGGCCGGCAAAGCCGCCGAGCGTACCGATCGAGTTGATGAACGCGAGCCCGCCGGCCGCCGCGACGCCGGTCAGGAAGCGCGTCGGAATCGTCCAGAAGATCGCGCGGGCCGAGCTGACCGCGACCACCGCGACGCTGAGGCCGACCATCTCCAGCACCACGCCGTGCGAGACGGCGGACAGTGCGAGACCCAGCCCGCCCAGCAGGCATGCGCTGCACAGATGGAAGATCTTGCGGCCGCTGCGGTCCACCGCGCGCGCCCAGATCATCATTCCAGCCACCGCGGCGAGATACGGCACGGTCGACAGCAACCCGATGGATGCGAGGCTGAGCCCGTGACTCTTCAGGATGATCGGCAGCCAGATGCCGACGCCGTACGAACCGAGTACGAAGCCGAACTGGATCGTCGCGAGGAGCAGCACGCGGCCGTCCTTCAGCGCGGCGAACAGCGCCTTCTTCGGCTTCTCGCGCGGTTCCTCGGCGAGCATCGCGACGAGTTCGCTGCGCTCGTCGGACGTGAGCCAGTACGCATCCTTCGGATCGTCGCGCAGCCAGACGAGCACCGCGATGCCGATGAGTACCGCGGGGAGGCCCTGCACGATGAACATCCACTGCCAGCCGTGCAGCCCGGCGACGCCATTCAGGCTCAGCAGCGCCGCCGACATCGGGCCGCCGACGACCGACGACAGCGGCACGCCGAGCATGAACAGCGCCAGCACGCGCACGCGGTACTGCGCGGGGAACCAGCATGCGAGAAAGAACGTGACGCCCGGGAAGAAGCCGGCCTCGGCAATGCCGAGCAGCAGGCGCAGCACGTAGAAGCTGGCCGGCCCCTGCGCGAGCGCCGTCGCGGTTGCCGCGATGCCCCAGGTGATCATGATCCGAGCGAGCCAACGGCGCGCGCCGTAGCGGTACAGCGCGAGGTTGCTCGGGATCTCGAACAGGCAATAGCCGGCAAACAGGATGCCCGCGCCCCAGCCGAACTGCGTCGGGGTCAGCCCGAGCTCGTGGTTCATCGTGAGTGCGGCGAAGCCGACGCTCGTGCGGTCAATATAGTTGAAGACGAACGCGAGCGTCAGCAGCGGCAGCAGGCGCCACGCGTTCTTGCGCAGTGCACGCTGCCGGACGGCTTGCCGGTTCGCGTCGGGAACGGATGCCGTGTCAATCGTCATTGATTCGGAATGCATGATCGATTCTTCGACGATCCCGACGTGCACAGGCGCAGCGCTGCCGGGCGAGATGCGCCATCGCATGCGCATCGGCCCGGTCGCGGCGATCGTCGAATGTGTCTCCGGTGTGTTGTCGTCAGGGCCGCGGTCGTACGGCCCGCTCGGCTTCCCGTTGGCTCAGGCGGCGCGCAGTGCGTGGGCGACCTGCTTGCCGAACGCGTTGCAGCCAATCGTGCCGCCGAGATCCGCGGTGCGCGTGTCGGGGTTCGTGAGCACCGCATCGACGGCTGCGTCGATCGCATCGGCCGCGGCGATGAACGCCGGCTTGCTCCGGTGTCCGCCGATCCAGCGCATCAGCATGCCGACCGACAGGATCATCGACGTCGGGTTTGCCTTGTCCTGGTTCTGGATGTCGGGCGCGGAGCCGTGTTGTGCCTGCGCGCAGCACAGGTCATCGCCGGCCATGATCGAGCCGCCGAGGCCGAGGCTGCCGGACAGTTCCGCGGCGAGATCGCTGAGGATATCGCCGTAGAAGTTCGTCGCGACGAGCACGTCGAAGCGTTCCGGCGCGCGGACCAGGTGCGCGGTCGACGCGTCCACCAGCAGGTCGTTGAGCTCGACTTCGGGGAAGTCCTTCGCGACGCGCCGTACGCATTCGAGGAACAGGCCATCGGTCATGTGGAAGCTGTTCGCCTTGTGGATCGCCGTGACCTTCTTCCTGCGCTTCATCGCGAGTTCGAACGCGCGGCGCGCGATGCGCTCGCTGCAGTGGCGCGTGATCTTGCGCACCGACAGCGCCATGTCCGGCGACGGCATCATCTCGCCCCAGCCGAGGTGCATGTTGCGGTCCGGATAGAAGCCTTCGGTCGCCTCACGCATGATCACGAGGTCCATCTGCTTGCCTTCGCGCATGTTCGACGTGAGGAACGGCCGCGTGCGGGACGGCCGCACGTTCGCGTACAGGTCGAGATCGCAGCGGAACGCGGCCGACACGTTGCGCCCGCCTTGGGCGGGCGGCGGATAGTCGGCGTGCGAGATCGTGCCGAGGATCAGGCCGTCGTAGCCTTTCGCCTGTTCCAGCACTTGGGGACGCAGCGTCGTGCCGTGCTTGTCGAGGCTGGCGAAGCCGACGTCTTCGTAGTCGTACTGCAGACCGAGATCGAACAGGCGATCGGCCTGTTCAAGGACGTCGATCGACGCCGCGATGATTTCCGGGCCGATGCCGTCGCCGGGGAGAATGAGAATGCGCATGATGGTTCGCTCGGGTTAATTCGAAGAGGTCTGATGTTCGGCCGATACGGCCCGCGTCTCGCCGCTGTCGGCGAGCGTGCGCGTGGCGTCGGTGCGTGCGTAGATCCACAGGATCTTCATCGGCGCGGTGCTCGAAACGTTGCGAAAACGGTGAGGAACGTTGGGCGGAATGAACGTGGTGTCGAGCGGCTTGAGCCGGTATTCGAGCCCGTCGATGTCGAGGATCGCGTCGCCTTCGACGAGCACGACGCTCTCCTGGCAGTTGTGGCTGTGAAATGGGATCTCGACGCCCGGTGCGAACGACGTGTAGCCGGTAATGAAACTGTCCGAGCCGACCGACTTGCCGACCAGCGGCGTGGTGCTCGCGCCGCCGCCGCGATCGTACGCGGGCAGGTTGTCTGGTTGCAGCAACGCTGCGCCGGATGGTGTCATGATCGTCATGAAGGACTCCTTATTCGATTCTTGAAATCAGCGGGCCGGGCCGAACCAGACCGTCTTGATGTTGGTGAATTCGCGAATGCCGGCCGAGCCGAGCTCGCGGCCGTAGCCCGACTGCTTGATCCCGCCGAACGGCAGCCGCGCATCCGATGCGACCAGGCCGTTGACGAACACCGCACCTGCCTGGATCCGGCGCACGTGCTGGCGTGCGGCGTCGAGATCCGTGGTCCACAGCGCGGCGCCGAGCCCGAATTCCGTTGCGTTCGCAAGCGAAATCGCGTGCTCGATGCCGTCGACGCGCAGGATCGCTGCCACTGGGCCGAAGGTTTCCTCGCATGCGGCGGCCATGTCAGGCGCGACGTGATCGAGCACCGTCGGTGCATAGAAGAAGCCCGGGCCGGGCAGCGGCTCACCGCCGGCCTTCAGCACCGCGCCGGCCTCGACAGTTCGCTCGACCTGCCGATGCAGTTCGTCGCGCAGGTTCGCGCGCGCCATCGGGCCGACCGTGGTGTCGCGTTGGGTCGGGTCGCCGACCTTCAATTGAGCGACGCCCGCGCAGAACAGTTCGACGAAGCGATCCGCGACCTGCTTGTCGACGATGAAACGCTTCGATGAGATGCAGCTCTGGCCGGTGTTCGAGAAGCGCGCCTTCACCGCAGCCTTTGCGGCGGCCTCGACATCGGCGTCGGCGAGCACGATGAACGGATCGGAGCCGCCGAGTTCGAGCACCTGCTTCTTCATCGCGCGGCCAGCTTGCGCGGCGACGAGCTTGCCGACCGCGGTCGAACCCGTCAGCGTGACGGCCGCGATGCGCGGATCGTCGATCAGTTGCGCGACGTTTTCCGCCTCGACCAGCAGCGATGCAACCAGGCCGGCCGGCACGTCGGCATTGGCGAACACCGAATTGATGGCCAGCGCGCATTGCGGCACGTTGCCCGCGTGCTTCAGGATCGCGCCGTTACCCGCGCACAGTGCCGGCGCCGCGAAGCGGATGAACTGCCACAGCGGATAGTTCCACGGCATGATCGCGAGCACGACGCCGAGCGGGTCGTACACCACGAAGCTCTCGCTCGCGTTGCTCGTGACCGCTTCGTCACCGAGGTACTGCGCCGCGTGTTCCGCATAGAAGCGGCACGTCCATGCGGACTTCTCGACTTCGGCCTCCGCTTCCGCGATCGGCTTGCCCATTTCCAGCGTGATCAACGCGGCCAGCTCGGCCTTGCGGCGCAGCAGCGCGTCGCCGATGCGAGCGACGGCTGCCGCACGCACAGCGAGCGGTTCATGCGCCCAGTGGCGTTGCGCGGCGCTCGCGTCTGCCAGTGCCTGCTCGACCCGCGCGGGCGAGTCTGCGTCGAAGGTGGCCACGATGGTTTCCGTGGCGGGATTCAGGGTGCGAAACATGGTGTTCGTGTCCGTATGCGTGGAGAAGGGTGGGGTCAGGTAGCCGGTTGTTCGGTGAAGCGATAGAGCCGTGCGGGGTTGTCGACGAGAATCTGCTGACGCAGCGCCGCGGCATCCGTCCATCCCAGCAACTGGTTCAGTGCAGCGCCGGCGTCCTCGCGGCGAAACGGTTCGATGCGCGTGAGATCGCCGTCGCGGTTGCCGGCGCTGCCGGTGTGCGGCCAGTCCGATGCCCACAGCATCCGATCGGGGCGCGCATCGATCAGCGCGCGGGCGATCGGCCCGAGATCGTCGAACAGCGGCGCCTGGCGCGACGCGCGGTACGGCGCGGACAACTTCACGTACGCGTTGCCGTGCTTCACGAGATCGACGACAGTCGCGAACGCGGCTTGCTGGTCGGACAGCGTGTGGGCGCGCGCGCCTGCGAAGTGATCGAGCACGACAGGGGCGCCGAGGCGTGCGATGTCCGGGGCGAGGCCCGCGACGATATCCAGATCCGCATAGATTTGGACCGCCCATCCGAGAGGCGCGACCGCGTCGGACGCGCGCTGCAACTGGGCCGACGCGACGGACAGATCGCGCTCGCCGCGCACCTGCAGATTCAGCCGGATGCCGCGCACACCCTGGTCGTGCAGCGCCTGTAACTCCGCATGCGTGGCGGTGCGCGGGTCAATGACCGCGACGCCGCGTGCGCGATGCAGCCCGAGCTCATGCAGGCCCGCGAGCAGCGCCGCGTTGTCGGTGCCGTACACGCTCGGCTGGACCAGTACGATCCGCTCGATCCCGAGCCGCGCCTCGAACGCGAGCAGATCGGCGACGCGGGCTTGCCCCGGCGTGTACGAGCGATTCGGCGCGAACGGAAAGCGGACAGCGTCGAACAAGTGAACGTGGCAGTCGCAGCTGCCCGGCGGCAGCGCCGCGAGCGGACGAGTCGGGAAGTCCTGCGGATCGACGTTCATCGCCGCTCCTGCGCTGTAGGGTGACGAAGCGGCCGAGCCCGCGCGTGACAGCGCAAGGCCGCCAATTGCCGCGAGACTTGCGCCGAGTAGATGCCTGCGCTGCACATGGGTCTCCTTGAACGAGGTGTCGGTTGGAATTGATGGTATTTTACGAACTCAAAAAACCATGTAAAGTGTTTTTTGAGGCATTGAGGTGCCGGTGAGGGTAAACGCCTATTTCTGTGTGGATTCGATTTTAACTCCCAGATTTGTTGTAAAAATAGCGATTGTTGACTGTTCCGTTAGGCCTTTTCGGCGCTGCCGGTATAGTTGAATTAATGGTTTCGCGTTGCGTCATAGCACCATAAATCGGCTGTGGTACGATGCGGTCGTACTTCGTGATCCACTCCGCCTTCCATGACCCGCGCTCTCGCCGACGTGCTTGCGTCGAACATTCATCAGCACATTTCCAGTTCCGGCATGGCACCCGGCACACGTTTGCCGGAGCGTTCGTTGGCGGAGCAGTTCAACGTGTCGCGCTCGCCCGTGCGCGAGGCGCTGAAGCGGTTGGCCGCGCGCGCGGTCGTGATGCCGCATCCCGACGGCGGTTATGCGGTCGCTGAAAGCGCGGCGTCGCTCGACGCGGTCGATTCGCCGGAGCTGGCGGATACAGCTGCGGACGAAGAGACCTACCTGTCGATCGCGGAGGACCGCCTCGCCGGCAAGCTCCCCGATCGCGTGACCGAGAACGAACTGATGCGCCGCTACGGCGTGACGCGCGCGCAGTTGAACGCGATCCTGCGGCGGATGGTGCAGGAGGGGTGGATCGAACGACGGCCGGGGCACGGCTGGATGTTCCAGTCGGTGCTGACGTCCGCGGAGACCTATCGACAGGGTTACCGGTACCGGCTGCTGATCGAGGCGGCGGGAATCCTCGAGCCGACGTTCCGCGTCGACCGCGACGCGCTGATGCGCTGCCGCGCCGAGCAGGAAGCGCTCGCGAACGGCGGCGCGCGTACCGCGTCGCCGGCCGCGCTGTTCGATGCGAACAGCCGGTTGCATGAAACGATCGCCGCGTGTTCGGGCAATGTCTTCATCCTGGACGGCCTGCGCCGTCTCGATCGGTTGCGCCGCCTGATGGAGTACCGCAAATCCGTCGATCGCGACCAAGCAGAGCGGCGTTGCCGCGAGCATGTGACGCTGATCGACTTACTGCTGACCGACCAGCGCGAGGCCGCGGCTGATTTCATGAAGCTTCATCTACACAACGCGGTACGCGAGAAGACCTTCGATTGACGTGCGCGGCCCTGCATTGAGAGGGAGCGCTTCGTGGGCAGAGTTTGGGTGGTCGTCAACGCTGTCGAGGCGCACAGCGTGTGAAGCGCCTCAAGACCGGTCTGGTCGCTGTGTCCGCCGGTCAGCCATGCGCAGAGGTGTGTGACCCTGTATGGGATCATCGATACGGGCCTGAGGCTATCTGAGCATCGCCTATCATGCGGAACAACGAATTCCGACGACGATGAGCATGCACGAGGGTAGCGTCGAGATGCCAAGCCTTCGTTCATGTCACGGCCCCTCGCGCGGCGAATTCAGGCGCACGCCAGGTTTCTTCGACAAGCACGTGGCATAGGTGCTTAACGGCATCCCAGACATCCACGTAGCGCGTGTACAGCGGTGTAAGCCCGAAGCGCAACACGTGCGGCTCGCGATAGTCGCCTATCACACCGCGCGCAATCAACGCCTGCATCACCTCGTAGCCGTGCGGATGTTCGAAGCTTGCATGCGAGCCGCGTTGTCGATGCGAGCGAGGCGTGACGAGCGCCAATGGAAATTCCTCGCGGCGCGTCTCGACCAGTTCGATGAAATGGTCGGTAAGCGCGAGCGATTTCTTGCGGATCTCTTCCATGTCGGTTTGCAGGAAGACCTCGAGTCCCGCATTCGACGAGCGCCATCGACACCATCGGCTGTGTCCCGCACCGGAATCGTCCGATGCCGTCGTCGGCGGTATAGGTCGGGGTCGTTGCAAACGGTGCGCGATGACCCCACCAACCCGATAGCGGCTGCTCGAAGTCGCTCTGATGGCGATGCGGTACCCATGCGAAGGCAGGCGAGCCAGGACCGCCGTTCAGATACTTGTATGTGCAGCCAACCGCGCAATCCGCGCCGGCGCCGTTCAGATGTACGGGCACCGCACCCGCCGATTGCGCGAGATCCCACAGCGCGAGCGCGTCGTTGTCGTGGATTAGCTTCGTCGCGGCGGCCATGTCGTGGATATAGCCGGTGCGGTAATTGACGTGCGTGATCATGGCGACGGCGACGTCGTCGGTGAGCGCGGCGGGCAGCTCCGACGGATCGTCAATGAGACGCAGTTCATAGCCGCGATCGAGCTGTTTGATCAGCCCTTGCGCGATGTACAGATCGGACGGAAAGTTCGAGCGCTCCGAAACTGCAGCAGACCCTAGACGCAGTGGCGGCTGCGTACCACGGGAGGTTCACGTTCCCTTGTGGCGATGTCGGCAAGGTGGCCCGCTGAAGCTGCTCGACCATCCATGAGCAGCGCTCACTGCATCATGAAAAGATACCATTGTTGCCCGGAAAATCGCGCTGCTACTCTAGTCGCCATACGAAGCCACGCCGTCGGCGTGCCGTTCTGTCGCGAGTGAAAGTGAGCATGCAGGCATATCTGGAATGGCCCGGTCGTCGCGTTGCGACCCGCAACGCTGCGTCGATCTTCGACGAAGTCATCGACCGCAGGCACGCCAATTCCCTGAAATGGGCGTTCGGCGAGCGGCTCCTCGCCGCCGATGAACACGCGGCCGATCCGTTGCCGATGTGGGTCGCGGACATGGATTTCCGCGCGCCGCAGCCCGTCATCGATGCGCTGCACGACGCGGTGGAGTACGGCGTCTTCGGGTATTCGCGCGGGGCGACCGATAGCTATGTGCGCGCCGTCGTCGACTGGCAGGCAAAGCGGTTTGGATGGCACGTAGACCCGGAATGGGTGCTGCAGTCGAGCGGTGTCATCACGGCGCTGAAGACGGCCATCCAGGCGTTCTCCGCACCGGGTGAAAGCGTCCTGATCCAGCCGCCCGTCTATGCGCATTTTCACGACGACGTGCTGCTGAACGGGCGCCGGCTGGCACTCGCGCCGCTCGAGCGTGCGGGAACGGCTTACCGTTTCAACGAGAAGATGTTCGAGGCCGCCATCCGCGACGACACGCGGCTGTTCATCCTGAGCAACCCGCACAACCCGACCGGCAACGTGTGGAGCGCAGGCGAACTGCGCGCGATGGGTGAAATATGCGCGCGGCGCGGCGTGCTGGTGATCGCGGACGAGATTCATCAGGACCTGGTCATCAATCCGTCGAAACGGCATGTGCCGTTCGCATCGCTCGGCGACGCGTTCGCGCGAAACAGCATCACGTGCACGGCGCCGAGCAAGACGTTCAACCTGCCGGGCCTGCAAAGCGCGAACCTGTTTGTGCCGGACCGCCGCGTGCGCGACGCGTTGCGTCGGCAGTTCGACCGGAACATGTATCAGTCGGTGAATACGCTCGGCATGGTCGCAGCGGAGGCCGCCTATACGCACGGCGAGCCGTGGCTCGATGCGCTGTTGCCGTATCTTCGCGACAACCACGTCCATTTCCGCAATGCGATCCACGGGATGACGTCAAGGATCGAAGTCCTGCCCGCCGACTCGCTTTATCTGTCCTGGATGGACTGCCGCGGGCTCGGCATGGACGCCGATGTGCTCAACCGGTTCATGCTGACCAAGGCCCGGATCTGGCTGGACAAGGGGCAGAAATTCGGCCTCGAGGGGCACGGCTATATGCGCGCGAACCTCGGGTGCCCGCGCGCCGTCGTCGACGACGCGATCGATCGCCTCGCCAACGCGCTGGCCGCGCTTTGAGTTGCGCCGCGCGCGGCGGCGCCGACGGGAACAGCCGGAACGGCGGATGACGGGAAACGAACTGCCCGGCGCGACGTCGTCGGGCATCGACCCGTGATGACGGCCGACTGGCCGGCGCGACACACGTGACGATGAACGGAGCGGCACGCAAGCGAAGCGTTCATTTACATCAGTACTGCGAACAGTATGACCGCGGGACGACGGAGCGATCGGCATGCGCGTCGCGACATCCTCGCGCGGCGAAACCGGCGCGGACGGTCTGGTCGTCAGGACGCTCTACCAGACCTGAATACACGATTACACGAATACACGACAACCCCCATGGAGGCGACATGAAGCAAGACGACCAGACCCCGGCATACGAACGGGAGGACCTAAAACGGGATCTGTCGAACCGGCACATCCAGATGATCGCGATCGGCGGCGCCATCGGCACCGGGCTGTTCTACGGTTCATCGTGGGCGATCCGCACGGCCGGGCCGGCCATCCTGCTGGTCTACGCGCTCGCGGCGATCGCGATCTACTTCGTGATGCGGGCGCTCGGCGAGATGGCCGTCGAAGAGCCCGTGTCGGGCTCGTACGTGTCGTATTCGAACCGCTACATTCACCGGTTCGCCGGCTTCCTGAACGACTGGAACGCGTTCATCTTCCTGCTCGCGACGAGTGCGGCGGACCTGAACGCATTGGGGAACTACGTGCACTTCTGGTTCCCCGCGATTCCGATCTGGGTGACGGCCGGTGCGGCGGTCTCGTTGATGTTTTTCGTCAACATCATCGGCGTGAAGATATATGGCGAGGCGGAGTTCTGGTTCGCGCTGGTAAAGGTGGTGGCGATCGTCGCGATGATCCTGTTCGGCGCCGGCATGATCATGTTCGGCATCGGCAACAACGGGGTGCCGATCGGTTATCACAACCTCGTCGCGCACGGCGGTTTCTTCGCGAAGGGGTTGGGCGGCACGTTCCTGGCGATCGTGATGGTCGCGTTCTCGTTCGGTGGCGTCGAGAATCTCGGGCTCGCGGCCGGCGAAGCGAAGGATGTGAAGACGACGATGCCGAAGGCCGTCAATTCGACGTTCTGGCGCCTGCTGATCTTCTATGTCGGCGCGATCGCGGTGCTGCTGATGGTGTTTCCGTGGACGTCGCTGACCACCAAGGGCAGCCCGTTCGTCGACGTGTTCACGAAGATCGGCATTCCGGCGGCGGCGGGCATCATGAACCTCGTCGTGATCATGGCCGTGCTGTCGGCGGTGAACGCGAGCGTGTTCACGAACAGCCGCACGTTCTACAACCTGTCGCTGCAGAAGAACGCGCCGGCGTTCCTCGGTGTGGTCAACCCTCGCAAGGTGCCGCATCGCGCGATCCTGATGGTGTTCGCAACGATGTTTGCCGGCGTGCTGCTGAACTACATCATGCCGGAGCAGGCGTTCGAGCTGTTCTCGTCGGTGACGGTGTTCGCGCTGGTGTGTGCGTGGGGCTCCATCGTGATCAGCCATCTGAAGTTCCGCAAGATCCGGATGCTGAATGGCGACGCGGACAAGATCGCGTACCGGATGCCGTTCTACCCGTACAGCAACTACCTGGCGCTGCTGTTCGTTGCCGCGGTGATGGTCTGCATCGCGATCCTGCCGGACATGCGGATGTCGCTGATCGTCTCGGCGGTGTGGGTCGGCGTCGTGTTCGTCGCGTACAGGATTCACACGCGGCACGAGACCGCGCGCGACGGGGCGCACGAGGCGGCGCGCGATCCGAAGGACGTGCCGGCCTGACGGATGTCCGGCCGTGCGATCGCCGCCGGCGGGCAGCCCCGAATCGAACCGGGGCTGCCCGCTTCATCGCGACCGGGGCCGACTCACGTGGTCGGCAGTTGTGCGTGCGCGTCGAGCACGCGTGCCGAGCAGGTCAGTTGCGGCCGGCCATCACGCCGCCGTCCACGTCCCAGATCGCGCCCGTGACCCAGCCTGCCTTGTCCGACAGCAGGAACGCGACGACCTCGGCGACGTCCTCCGGCGTGCCGACGCGGCCGATCGGATGGAAGCCGTTGAAGCCCTGCAGCGCCGCATGCACGTCGGCCTTCGGAATGAAGCCTTCGTAGATCGGCGTCTGCACCACCGCCGGCGACACCGCGTTGACGCGAATGCCCTTCGGCGCCAGTTCCATCGCGAGGTGCTGCGTCAGCGAATGAAGGCCGGCCTTGGCCATCGAATACGCGGACGACGGCGTCGCGGCGATCGCCTGCTTCGCCCACATCGAACCGATATTGACGATCGCGCCGGGGCGGCCCTTCGCCACCAGGTTGGCCGCGACCTTCTGAGTGATGAAGAAGGTCGCCTTGTTCAGCTTCATATACTGGTCGTAATCGGATTCCTGATGCTCGAGGAACGGCTTCGGGAAGAACACGCCGGCCGCGTTGACCAGCAGGTCGACGTCGGCATGCTCGGCGTCGATGCGTTCGAGCAGTGCGGCCAGGCCGGCGTCGGCGGACAGGTTGGCGGTCAGCGCGCGGACGTCGCCGAGCGTGGCCAGTTCCTTGCGCGCTTCCTCGGTCTTCGCCGGGCGATTGCCGACGATCACCGCGCTGCCGCCTGCCGCGAGAATCGTTCGCGCCGTCTGCAGACCCATGCCGCTGGTGCCGCCGACGACCAGCAGCTTCCTGCCGTTGAATGCATTGCTCATGTTGAAAATCTCCGTGTCCGCCCGTCGATCGACAGGCGTTGGTTGAAGAGCGGCGGCGCGCGACGATTTCGTGCGTCGCACGCGCCATGCTTGGCGATCGGAGGAGGTCGGTTGATAGAAAAACCATTTGTCCCGATGTCACGCGGTATGTGTGACCTGTCGTGCGGGAATCACGTTAACCTTTGATCTGATGTGGATTTTTCGCCGATTCGGTTCTCGGGACAAACGAGATAAAGTGTTCGACAACGAAAGAAAATCTTTGCTTCGATGAAGCCATGAAGTCACCGGTCCATTTGAACGCGTTGCGCGCATTCGAGGCGAGTGCCCGCCATCAGAGCTTTTCCGCGGCGGCCGCCGAACTGCACGTGACGCCGGCGGCGGTCGGCCAGCTCGTGCGTACGCTGGAGGAGTGGCTCGGCACGCCGCTGTTTCATCGCGGCACCAGCGGCCGGATCCGGCTCGTGCCGACCGAAGCCGCCGAGCGCGCGCTGCCGCACATCCGGACCGGCTTCGACACGCTCGCGCTGGGGTTGGAGCTGCTCAAGGAGGGTTCGGCGAGCGGCGTGCTTACGGTGGCCGTCAGTCCGGCCTTTGCCGCGAAATGGCTGTTGCCGCGCATCGAGAGCTTCCAGGGCGCGTGGCCCGACACCGACGTGCGGCTCGACACCAATCTGAAGCCGGTGGATTTCGTCGCGCAGCGGATCGACATCGGCGTGCGCTACGGCACCGGGCACTGGGCGGGGCTCGCGGCCGACAAGCTGATGGACGAGGAGGTCTATCCGGTGTGCTCGCCGAAGCTGGCGGACGAGCGCCGCCGCTTGCAGCGGCCGGCCGACCTCGCGCGGGAAACACTGATCCACGACCTGTCGATGGACAGCCAGACCGGCTTTCCCGCGTGGGATACGTGGCTGCAGCGGGCGGGCGTCAAGGATGTCGCCGTGTCGCGCCGCATGCAGATCAACAATTCGGCGGCCGTGCTGCAGGCGGCGATCGACGGGCACGGCGTCGCGCTCGCGCGCAGCGTGATGGCGCGTGACGACCTCGCGGCGGGGCGCCTCGTGCGGCTGTTTCCGGACATCGGTTTCGCGTCGCCGCTCGCGTACTACGTCGTGTACCGCCCCGAGTGCGCGGGGATGGCGAAGCTCGCGGCGTTTCGCGACTGGCTGCTGGCGCAGGCCGCGACTTAGCCGCGCGAGCGCGAGGCGTGCACGTCAGCCGCGGTCCGGCGCGCCGGCGTGTTCCGTCGAGAGCAGCGGCCCGTGCGTGCCGGCTTCGTCCGCGCGGCCGCGCATGTACGCTTGCGGGCTGCTGCCGAGCTCGAGACGGAACGCGTAGACGAATGCGGACGTCGAGCCGTAGCCGAGTTCCATCGCGGTGCGCGTGACGCCGAGGCCGCCGCCCAGTAGCTCGATCGCGCGGAACAGGCGCATGCGCCGGCGCCAGCTGCGCAGGCTCATGCCGGTCTCGGCCACGAAGCGGCGTGCCAGCGTGCGTGCCGACATGCCGAGCATCCTGCCCCATTCCTCGGGCCCGCGCGGATCGGCGGGGTCGGTATAGAGTGCCTCGCACAGCGTGGCGAGCGCGCCGCCCCGCGGCCACGGCAACGCCGCCGGCAGCGTCCGCGCGCGGCGCAGCTGGTCGAGGATCAGGTGGGTGATGCGGTCCGCATAGCCGTCGCGATCGGCCTGGCCGTCGATCGCGGTTGCCTCGATGACGAGCGCTTTCAGCAGCGGTGAAACCGCGAACACGGTCGGGTGCCCGGTCGGCAGCGCCTGTCCGATCGCTTCCGCGATCCACAGGCTGCGGAATTCGGCACCGAGCAGCGAGCCGACGCGATGGCGCAGCCCGCTGGGCAGCCACACCGCCTGCTCCGGCGAAATGACGAACGACTTGCCTTCGACGATGACCGTGAGCGCGCCGGAAATCGCATAGACCATCTGGTGCCAGCGATGCGCATGCTCGGGAAAGCGGTGCCGCGGCGGGATGGCCTGCGCACGCACCTTCAGCGGCGCAGGGGGCGCCACGCCTGCAGGCGGTTCGATTGTCTCCCACGTCATGGTCGTTCTCCGATTGGCAGATATTCTATATATATTGGCAATCAATCGAAATACCGACAACGGGAAAATTGGTCTAATGACCGTGGTTGCTATCCCGTCGCACGGGATCGGCGACCCCGCACCGCCGCAGCCCGGCGCCCTCGCATTCCACCGGAGTAATCTGCTTCATGGCCCGTCACGACCGCTACAGCCTGCCTCTCTCGACGACTTCCGACCTTGCGGCCGAGCGCTATCGTGCGGGCATCGATCTGCTGCTGTCGCTGTGGCCGGGTGCCGCTCAAACGCTGGACGAGGCGATCGCGGCCGATCCCGACTTCGCGCTCGCGCATGCCGCGCGGGCCCGCCTGCATGCGATTCGCGCGGAAGTCACGGATGCCCGCGCGAAGATCGCGACAGCGCTCGAACTCGTCGAGCGCAACGGCACCGAGCGCGAGCGCAGCCATGTCGCGGTGCTGTCGCATGCGATCAACGGCCGCTCGGCGAAGGCGCTCGCCGATGCGCTCGCGCATGCGGACACGTGGCCGCGCGACATCGTGATCCTGTCGCTGCCGCTCGGCGCGTTCGGCCTGTTCGCGTTCTCCGGCATGGCCGACCATGACCAGGCGCGTGTGGAT
This sequence comes from Burkholderia sp. Bp9099, assembly GCF_003857805.1. NCBI lineage: Bacteria > Pseudomonadati > Pseudomonadota > Betaproteobacteria > Burkholderiales > Burkholderiaceae > Burkholderia > Burkholderia sp. Bp9099. The sequence continues at coordinate 7,592 of NZ_QTPU01000052.1, read as the reverse complement.
CTGTGCGAACGCCATGCGCGCCACTTCGACGCGGACGACTGGTGGTTTCTCACCTATCGCGGCTGGGCGCACGGCGAGAACGGCGACGTGCGGCTCGGCCGCGCGCTGACCGAACGCGCGCTGGAGCTGCGACGCCACAACGTGAACGCCGCGCATGCGGTCGCGCACGTGCTGTACGAATCCGGCGCAAACGACGACGCGCGGGCGATGATCGCCGGCTGGCTGCCCGAATACGATCGCAGCGGCGTGCTCCATAGCCACATCGCGTGGCATGCCGCGCTGATCGCGCTGGAGCGCGGCGACACGGACGGCGCGCTCGCGATCTACGACGCGCACGTCGCGCCGTCGGCATCGCTCGGCGTGCCGATCAACGTGGTCAGCGATACGGCGTCGTTCCTGTGGCGCATGCAGGCATACGGCCACACCGTGCCGGAAGGGATGTGGGACGACGCAGCGCGATATGCGTCGGGCTATTTCACGCAGGCCGGCTTTGCGTTCGCGGACGTGCACATGGCGCTGATTGCCGCGGCTACCGGCGACCACGCTGCGCTCGCGCAGCGCGTGGACGAGCTGACCACGCTCGTCGACACGGCGAAGCTGCCGGCCGGCCCCGTCGTTCCGGCGATCTGCCGGGCCGCGCTCGCATTCGCCGAAGATGATCCCGCGCGCTGTGCGGAGATACTCGAGCCCGTCGTACGTGAGGTCGTCCGCATCGGCGGCAGCGGTGCGCAACGCGAGATCGTGCAGGACACGCTGCTGGTCGCATGGATGCGAAGCGGCAACGTGGAGAAGGCGCGCGCGCTGCTCGACGAACGGCTGCATCGCCGCCCGTCGCCGAGAGACTCGCACTGGCTCGGCCAACTGGCCAGCGCATGACGCGCGCGTCGGTGACGGCGCCGGCTTCACGATCGGCGCCGCACGTCGGCTGACGCTACCGAACGAAAGCGGGGCGGCAGGCAACCGACACCGGTCGGCGCCGGGCCATTCCAATTAAATAGTTTTACTGATCAACTGTCCGATGGTTTATGCATGCCGCCGGGCACCGCCTGGCGTGCGGTTGGGGAAGTCGAATGAATTCTGGTGACATGGTGACGCGCGTCGCGTTGCGCAGGCGGCTCGTCGACGCGATCGGGCCGGTGGCCGCGATCTCGATCGCGCAGCTGTTCGGCACGGCGCTCTGGTTCAGCGCGAACAGCGCGGCCGCGGACCTGATGCGCGTGTGGCATGCGAGCGCGACCGACATAGGCTGGCTGACCAACGCGGTGCAGCTCGGCTTCATTCTCGGCACGCTGACGATCGCGCTGAGCGGTGCCGCCGACCGCTTTCCGGCGAGCCGGATCTTCGTGTGCAGTGCGATCGCGGGCGCAGTGTTCAACGTGTGCTTCGCATGGTTGTCCGGCGGGCTGGTGTCGGGCGCCGTGTTCCGGTTCGGCGTCGGCATATGCCTGGCGGGCATCTATCCGATGGGCATGAAGCTGATCGTCGGCTGGGTGCCGGATCGGGCCGGGCCGGCACTCGCGCAGCTGGTCGCGATGCTCACGCTCGGCACCGCGCTGCCGCATGCGATGCGCGTCGTCGGTACCGGCCTGTCATGGCAATGGGTGATCACCGCGTCGTCCGGCCTCGCGCTGATCGGCGCGGGCGTGATCGCCATGCTCGGCGACGGGCCGCATGCGCGTACGCGCGGTCGCATGCCGTCCGCGACCGGTCGTGCGGCATCGGATCCGCCGCCATCGGTCGCGCAGGCATTCCGGATCCGCGCCTTTCGCGCGGCGACGTTCGGATACTTCGGCCACATGTGGGAGCTCTACACGTTCTGGACCATCGTGCCGCTGCTTGTCGCGCGCACGTCGATCGCGTCGCATGTCGCGCACGCCGGTGTTTCCGGTATCGCGTTCGGTGTGATCGGTGTCGGTGCGCTCGGCTCGCTGATCGGCGGTGGCCTGTCCGCGCGGATCGGCAGTGCGAAGGTCGCCATCGGCGCGCTGACCGTGTCCGGCCTCTGCGCGCTCACGTTTGCGACGACGTGGCGTTTTCTTCCGCCCGCGGCCATGGCGAGCCTGCTGATCGTGTGGGGCGCGTCGGTCGTCGCGGATTCGCCGCAATTCTCGGCGCTCGCGGCGAATGCATGCCCGCCGGTGCTGGTCGGCAGCGCGCTCGCAATCCAGAACTCGATCGGGTTCGCGGTCACGGTCGTGTCGATCGCCGCCACGACGACGTTGCTCGAGCACGTCGGGCTCAATGCGACGTGGCTGCTGGTGCCGGGGCCGTTGTTCGGGCTGGCGTCGTTCGCGTTGATGTCGCCCGCCGCGCGGGACAGCCGGCGCGCGGCATGACGTTGCCGCATGCAACGAACGGAGACCGCGCATGCTAGATCTTCAGTACCTGTCGATCCTGATGGAAGTCGAGCGTCTCGGCAGCGTGACGGCCGCGGCGGAGCGGCTCAACGTGACGCAATCGGCGCTGTCACACATGGTCCGCAAGTTCGAGGAGCGGCATGGCGTCAAGCTCTGGACGAAGAACGGGCGCGGGCTGCGGTTCACGCAGGCCGGCGAGTACCTGCTGTCGCTGGCTGAACGCGTGCTGCCGCAGATCGAGCATGCCGAGCGCACGCTCGTCGATTTCGCGGAGGGGCGTCGCGGCGCGCTGCGCGTCGGGATGGAGTGCCATCCTTGCCAGAAGTGGCTGACGCGACTGACGTCGCGGTACCTCGCCACATGGCCGGATGTCGACTACGACGTCCGCACGGCATTCCGATTCGACGGCGTGGCCGCGCTGCTCGGCTTCGAGATTGACCTGCTGATCACGCCAGATCCGGTTGACCTGCCCGAGCTCGCGTTCGTGCCGATCATCGACTACGAACTGGTGCTCGTCGTGCACGACGCGCACCCGCTGGCGGCGCGCGAGTTCGCGCTGCCGCGCGACCTGCTTGACGAAGAGCTCATCACGGTGCCGGTCGACAAGGAGCGGCTCGACATCTACACCCGCTTTCTCGTGCCCGGACACTGTCGGCCGAAGTTTCACCGGACCGCCGAGCAGACCGACCTGATGCTGCAACTCGTCGCGGCGCGGCGCGGCGTGGCGGTGCTGCCGGACTGGCTGGTCGTGGAGGAGGGCGCGCCGTTCCCAGTGCGCACGGTGCGGCTCGGGCCCGAGGGCATTCGCAAGCAGATCAATCTCGGAGTCCGGCGCGGCGACGAGGAGATCGCCTACATCGCGGGATTTCTCGCACTGGCCCGCGATGCGGGGATCGGGGCCGGTCACGACGCCGGATGACGCGGCCCGTGCGCGCCGTTCAACCGGCCGGACGTTCCGTACGCGCCATCGACAGAACCATACGGAACTTGACGTCGCCCGAACGCATCCGGCGGTAGGCGGCGTTCGCCTGCTCGAGCGGCATCACTTCGATCAGCGGGCGGGCACCGGACAACACGCTGAACCCGAGCACCTTCTCGCTTTCGTACGGCGTTCCGGTGAGCGAACCCGCGATGCTGCGTTCGCCGCCGATCAGATGCCCCGTCGACACGGAAAGCGGATCCTTGCCTGCGCCCAGCAGCACGAGACGCCCCTGGGGCGCCAGGCCGGCCAGCAGGCTGGAGACGGTGTCGCCATGGGCGACGGTCGACACGATCGCGCGGGCACCGCCGAGGTGCCGCAGCCGTGCCGTGGCATCTTCCGCATGGCTGTCGACGTAGACGTGCGCGCCGAGCGCCACCGCATCCGGTGCGATGTCGCTGCCGCGACCGATTGCGATGACCTTGAAGCCCATGCGGCGCGCGTATTGGACGGCCATGTGTCCGAGTCCGCCGATGCCGAGGATCGCGACGACGTCGCCGGGCTCGGCGCCGCATTTCCGGAGCGCGTTGAACGTGGCGATGCCAGCGCAGAGGAGCGGCGCCGCTTCCTCGGCGCCCAGTTCATCGGGAATCGACACGAGGCCGGTGCTGCGCGCAAGCATCATTTCCGCGTAGCCGCCGTCGCACGTCGAGCCGACGTCCGGCTGGTTCTCGCACAGCTGGAAGTTGCCTTGCCGGCATTGGGTGCAGGCGTTGCAGTGGCCGCCGAGCCGGCCCACGCCGACCCTTTGACCCACCGACCAGAGCGGCGGCACGCCCGGACCGACCGCGGCGATGCGCCCGACTACTTCGTGTCCCGGTATGCGCGACCCACAAGCAGCCGGATCGACGTGTTCGATGTCGCGTGTATCCGCACCGCAGATGCCGCATGCGTCGACGGCGATCAGCACGTGCCCGGGGCCCGGAGTCGGGACGGCCCGTTCGACCAGTTCGAGTACGCCCGGCCGGGTGATCTGCATTGCGCGGTAGGTTGTCTGATTCATGATCTGTCATCCAGGTAGGTTGTGATGCGCGGAGAAGTTTTCGGTATCCGGATTGACTACTGACTACCGAGCGATTCGAGCAACCGGATACCGTGCGCGGCGGCATCGACGGCGCCGGCGACGTAGCCCGGGAACGCTCTCGACCATTCGCTGGCGATGCCGATCAGGCGCCGGTGCCACGGACCGGACGGCACGCCGGGTGATGCGGGCACCGGCTGTCCCGCGTTACCGTCGCGATCTTCGAGCGTCGCGGTATGGGCGTCGCGCGACCAGTCCTTGATGAAGTCGGCTTCCGGGAGCGCGGCCGGGGAGCCGAACAGGCGGGCCAGCTGCGTGCGGCAATGCGCGCGCAGCACATCGTCCGGCACGCGGGCCAGCACGCTTGCCGGCATGCCGAAGAAGCCGAACAGCGCGGCACCGCCGCCCTCGATCGATGCATCGTGGATCTCGCCCAGCGGGCCGCATGCGCTTCGGGCTTCGCCGGACAGGCCGTGCTCGCGCCAGAACGGCGTGCGATAGTGCGCGACATACTTCGCGTGCGGTGCCATCCAGGTCGCGGTGTGCCGCCACTGTCGTGCAAGGGGTGCGGGCAGCGCCGGCGCGAACCCGATGCGTTCCACGGCCAGGCGTGGTGGTACGGCCAGCAGCACATGCGCGACGGACGTCGTCGTCGCCCGGCCGGTGGCATCTTCGCTGTCCACGTCGATGCCAGCCTCCGTGCAACGCAGCCGTCGTACCGTTTCGCCGATGAGGAGGGGTGCCGGATCGAGTGTGCCGGCCAGCGCATCGATCAGCGCGGACATGCCGCCGACCAGCCGCGTCGACGCGGGGTAGGTTGCGTAGCCGCGCATCCGGACGGGTGGATCGTTGCGCGATCGCTCGACGATCATGTCGCCCTTGGCCGGTTGCTCGAACGTCGCGAGGCCGAGTTCGCGCACGAGTGCGGCGAGCTGCGGCTGAACGTCGGGCCAGAACCAGGTCGCGCCGAGATCGAACCGGTCGGCGCGACCGTTCCGGTCTGCCGTGCCGCCAATCGACGGCGCTGGCGCCGGCGCCAGTGCGGGTGACGCGACGGATGCAATGCGTCCACCCAGCGCCTCTCGTGCCTCGAACAGCACGTAGTCCCGGATCCCGCGCTGCTCGAGCAGGCATGCGGCATACAGTCCGCTCAGTCCGCCACCGACGATGGCGATGCGTGGTGCCGGCATGGTCAGGCTCCCGTTTCGGCGTGGGTCAGATGGCCCGTCTTCAGGTAGACGGTCGCGCCGGCGACGAGGTCCGGCGTCATGCCGGCCGGGAAACGCATCCACGCGCCGCGCACATGCGTGCGCCGATGCGTCGCGAGCGCGCCAGCCAGCACGAACAGCTCGGCACCGTGCGCGGCGGTGCCGCGGAACAGCGGTTCGCTGGTCGCGAGGCGGTGCAGCGTGACCGTTTCCGCGTCGCTTTCGAACAGCGGGCAGACAAGTCGACGGTCCGTGCGATGCCACGACGACGGCGCGCGCGTATCCACGCGGGTCGGCCGGCTTTCATACGACGCCATCTGCCGCAGCTTGACGAAGATGACGGCACCGCCGGTGCTCGACGGCTGATGGGACGATCCGGGCGGATTGCGCAGGTACCAGCCGGCCGGGTAATGCCGATCGCCTTCCGAAAAGACGCCCGACAGGACCAGGATCTCCTCGCCGCCCGGATGCGCGTGACGCGGGAAGGACGCGCCGCGTGCATAGCGCACGACACTCGTCGCACGCGCCTGGTCGCCGCCGGTGCGGTCGAGCATCACACGTTCGATGCCCGTCTGCGGGGACGCGATCCACCGGTATTCGTCGGCGCCGACGGCGACACGGCGCGAAAAATCTGCGTTGACTATCATGCTGGGGGCGTGCGTCGTGACCGGTTCCGGCTGACCGGAACCGGTCACGACGGCGTGTCGGATGCGTTGCGTCGCGTCAAGCGACTTGATAAACGCGCACATCCGGCGCGGCGTCGAGCAGCGGCTTGAGCGCGCCGGCCACATCCGTTTCGAACAGGTCGCTCGACAGGTAGCCGAGCGCGTTGGCTTCGCTGTCGAACCCGTGCAGGACCTGCACGTCCTCGTCGCGCACCAGCAGTTCCTTCGACCGTGCGCCCGCGATCGTATTGAGGAACGGCGCCTTGTATTCCTGATAGACGCGTGCGGCGGCCGCGCGGTTTGCCGCTGTGATCCTGAGCGTGATCTGCAGATAGAACATCTGAATCTCCTTGGTCGGTGCGCCGGGCCTGCGATTGCCGTGATGGCAAGAGAAGCGGGGCCGGCGCCGGTTCGTCACGTGCGGCGACGCCGCAACGCGAGTGCCATTTTTTTGCACGGCGCCGGGGCCGACAAGTGAGATTAACTGTCTTTACCATAAAGAAAATGTATGTCGTAGCAGGCGGGCTCGCGCACTTGGTACGATCGCGCGTATCGCCCACGCTGGCTTCGCACGCTGAGGCCTCTTGGCCGCGCGGCAGCGTGTCGGCACGGCCACGTTTGGGTGAGGCGCTCATGCTGTAGGCGTGCATGGTCTTTCTGACTGGCGCGTGTCTCGAGAAGTTGTGCTCTATCTCTTCGGACTTGCGATACCAGATCCCGTGATTGGCGCGCTGCTGTTGGTCGGCTTCGTGATGCCGCGCTGCGATCGCGGCGAACGATGTCATTACGCGTGCGTTGCGGCACCGCAGCGGGCATGCCGTAACTAACCTGCAGCGATATGCTGCTGCTCGTTGTAGCCGGTCTCGGTCATTGGTGCCTCGTCCACTCCGCGCAAGAGCGTAAGCCCCAGGTCATCGGCGATCTGGCTCTTCTTTGTGCCTTCCTCCCCCCGTCGGAAACCATTCTTACAGGCTCCAGGAATCAGAAAGTTGCCGGGCGAGGGGAAGCTTGACCTTGTCCCATTCAGTTGCGGGGCGGTTGCGGCTCCGATCGCAGGAGAAGATATTTGAGGAAGTATCCTCTATGCATCATTAGGAAGATGAATCGTAGCTTCCATGAAAGTAACGGCATTTCCGCTCAGGAAGACGCGTGTATCAGCTAACTCGCATTCAAGCCATCCGCCACGATGTGAGGCCTGATAGGCGATAAGTGAGCTTCCCCTGAAATTTCGCCTTCCAATAGGTCGTGTGTAAACTCGACGGAAAGGAAGGAAGTTAGGCATGTTTGGACCGGCCAGAGTTTCATAGACACTCACGAGCCGTTTAGCGCGTAGCGCCGCTCAAACTCTACAGGTGACAGGTC
>NZ_QTPU01000051.1:0-36317 GCF_003857805.1 Burkholderia sp. Bp9099 | reverse complement strand
GCGGTCGCCTGCTGCTCGCGCGACGTCGCCGCGATTTCGGCGACCGACGTCGTCACCTGCAGCGACGACTGCTGCGCCTGCGACACGAGGCTCGCGAGCTGTTCGGCCATCCGGTTGAAGCCGTCCTGCAGCGTGCCGAATTCGTCGCTGCGGCGCAGGTCGAGCCGCTGCGCGAGGTTGCCGGTGCGCATTGCGTCGTGCACCTCGACGAGCCGCGCCATCGGCCCCGTGATCGCGCGGAACAGCGCATAGCCGGTCGCCAGCGCGACCAGCAGCACGACGCTCAGCGCGGTCGCGAGCGTCGCTTCCGCCGTATTGACCGACGTGCGGATCTGCCGTGCCGAATCGTCGGCCTGGCCGCGGTTTTCGTCGACCAGCGCGTCCGCGACACGGACTACGTTCTCCCACGCCGTCGTCACGTGCGCGAAGTTGGCCCGCGCAGCCGCGCGGTCGCTCGCCGCCGCATGCGCTGCGTCGTTCAACAGCGGCAGGTACTGGTCGTATGCGGCACGGAGCGCGGCGAAGCGCGCCTTGTCGTCGTCGCGGAACAGCGTCGCCTCGTATTGCGTCGACGCCTGATCGAAACGCCGCAGCGCTTCCGGAATCCGATCGAGATCGCGCTTCGTGCCGTCCGAATCGCCGTCGCTGAAGATCGCGCGTTCGACCATCGTATAGCTTTGATTGGTCGCGGCGCGCAGCGACGTCGACAGGTACAGGCCCGGTACCGAATCCCGCTGGAGGCTGTCGGCAGCGGCGTCGATTGCCGTCAATCGGGTGTATGAAATCGCGGCCATGACCAGCATCAGCACGAAGATCGCGCCGAAGCTGAGCACGATGCGCTTGCCGAGCGTGAAGCGTCCGCCGCGCAGCAGGGCGGGCAAAGGGGGCGTGCCGGCGCGGGGCGTCGTCGCAGTGGCCATGTCTATCTCCCGTAGGGCTTGGGTCGTCTGGATCCGGCGGCGCGAAAGGCAGAGAAAACGATTCGGTCGCGGGTCGGCGCGATCGATCGAATCGTTCCGGACGGGTGCCCGATTGCCGACGCCCCGCATGCTGTCATGCGGCGCGTCTGATCGCAATCGAATTTTTTACGCATTGAGCCATGCTTTTTTCATCCCATTAAAGATAGGTCAATACGCAGACGTTTGCGGAAATTTGAAAGGGAGCAGGGGTAGGTTGCTGCCGGTATTTCGGCCGGCCGGCCGACGATTTGGGCATCGGCGGCCTGAAATGCGGAACAATGACGCATGATCGAATCGTCTGAAATCTAATTGAAATGTTTCCGATATGGGGATGTGAGCACGACTATCGATTTTCGTGTCGCCCAACTCGTGAAAGCCACGCAAAGACTCTGTAAGTTGGTGAAGAGGCGGCGGGAGAATGAAGCGATGAAGAAGACGAAATGGCTCTGTCAAGTTGACGAGCGCGCGCTACGTGTCTTCCTCAAGAGTCGTTATCCTTATCAGACAACTTCGTTGGCTGCGGGAGAGTCAGTCCAACCATGCCATGTCGCGAGGCGTTCTTTGAGTATGGCGCGATGACATACCGCGTTCATTTGATGTCTCGGCAGGGAATTTCAGCCTTCACCGCCGGATAACTGCGCAGTTGATCGGTCACAATCTTACGCAGCACCGGGTTTGAGCGCAGCATCCGCCGGAAGAAGCGCTTGCGTGCTGGCAACGCAAACCGCCACCGGGATTGCTACTGCACTCCGATTGCGGCGCCCAATACGTCAGTCGCGCGTACCGGAAATTGACCGCCGCGTTCAAGATGAACGTTTCAATGAGCCGCCGTGCCAACGCCTGGGATAACGCCCCCCCGATGGAGAGCTTCCTCAAGACGTTGCAGGTCGAAAGAATCTACCAGACTCACTACGATACGCGTGCCCACGCCCGAGGCGGCGCTTGTCCTTGGGCACGGAAATTCTCAGAAATGTTGTCCTTGGAAGCATCGCTTGCCTCCGTTCGCGCATTCCGTTGGAACCGAGCGGTGAATGCCGTCGATCAAATCTGCACGACATCCCGACCGAAACCTGTCCACCTCATCAGTCACAGCTAAGGCCTGCGCCCCAGATCCTTGGATATGGGGCGCGACCGATCAGGTGGAGGTCGAGCGTACCTTCCCCAGGATCGTGCATGTGGAGGCGGTTCGTCCGCGCGGCGTGGTGCAGGACTTGTGAATCCTTCCGCCAAGACGCCTAGAATTCAGTCATGGCTGCATTCCACATTCACAAGGAGGCTGTCATGACTCAGTCGATGATTGGTTGGGTGGTTGGTCTTGCGGTGGTCGCGGTGGTTGCAGTCGCGTTGGCGCGCCGTTACCAGAGCGAACATTCAAGTATGGAAGTCGTTCAGTGGCTGGACTCCCATCACTTGGGGTGGATGCATCGCAAACATTGACCTCTCGGCGCTGGCGGCGATAAACCCCGCCTTGCCGAAGTTTACCGGGAGCCAAACACACGGATGCAGGCGGGCGGGTGAAGTCTGCCATGTCGTTGTCTCGCCAGGGGTCTTGGCAAGGAAGGCATCATGGATGATGAAGTGTGTACGACCCACACGCACGTGGCACGCCTTCGCGTGATGCAGACCACGTCTGGGCGCTATCGCGGAATCGTCCACTTGCACCGCATCGGAGAGGATCCCGGCACCTCTGATCAACACGATACCGAAGGGGATTTTGCATCGGACGTGGAGGCGCGTGACGCCGCACGAACGCTCGCACGCAGATTGCTCGAAGAGCAAATCCAGGGGCACGAAAAGGCGCAAGGCATCGATTGAATCTGCGTCGGCGGCCTGGTCGTTACGCAACGTCGATCGGCAACGCGACGTCCATCAGCGCGTAGCGCGCCAGTCGCACAATGCGGCCGCTCGTCCGTTGATCTGCCTTGAGAGCACGGGATAGAAAGGAATGTCGGCTTACGACGCGAGTTTCCCGTTGACCGGCAGCATGGCGTCGGCTCGCGCAATTTCGGATCGGGACGCACGTCTCCGATTGACGCGCGCTCCCATGCATTGCTGTTCAACAGAGAGCCGTATCAAAGAACTGCGTCGAACATCCAATGTTCGCCTCGGTTCTGATCGATGATGTCTTCTGCGTAACGTTGCGAAGCCCGGCGTGCGTCACCGGCACTGGCAAACGGCGAACCGTCGACAAGCTTGAAGGTCTGGCTCCGGGTCAGCGTGGTGTTAGTGCCACGCAGGCAAACCTTGACCGCCGCGTCGAAACCGGCTTCGTAGTTGTGAGTACGGCCAGCGCCTGTGTGAAAGTGAGGATAAATCAGCGGATATATTTCGAATCCGCGATAGGTACGCATACTCATGATGAACTCCCGGTGATTGATGGCTACGAATTGCGTAGAGGAGCGCAATCAATCCTGTATCGGCGCTACATGGTTAGCGTCGAACAAGTCTGTTTCGAGGCACACCGGGCGAAGCCCGTTCGTCTTTGTGCCGGAAATTGATACGCCCTTTGATGAGGTCATAGACCGACAATTCCAGTGGACCTATCCGTCATTTTGTGGGCGGGGCATATCATGAGAGGTAAAAGTCATGGATATGCCAATGAAGAAGAAACGGAGAACAGTAGCCTCTCAGGCAGCGGCCCGCGGGCCGCTGCCTGAGTTGCCCAAAGAACTGCTGGACCAACTGGTCAAGGGGCCGATGACGCCGACCGAGGTTCAGGATCTGATGCTGGCGTTCAACAAAGCGGTCATCGAACGCGCGATGGGCGCCGAAATGAATCTACATCTGGGCTACCCGTCGGACCAGTCCAAGCCGCCCGGACAAGCCAACGAGCGCAACGGCGCCAGCGGCAAGACGGTCATCACGGATCGCGGCCCGGTTCGTGTCGAAGTCCCTCGTGACCGTGACGGCAGCTTCGAGCCGATCCTGATTCCCAAGCACGAGCGCCGCTTCACCGGCTTCGACGAACGCATCATTGCGATGTACGCGCGTGGCATGAGCGTGCGCGAGATTCAAGGATTTCTGGCCGAGCAATACGGCACCGAAGTGTCGCCCGACTTCATCAGTTCGGTCACCGACGAGGTGATGGCCGAAGCGCTGAGCTGGCAGCGCCGCCCGCTCGAGGCGATGTATCCGGTCGTGTTCTTCGACGCGCTGCGGGTCAAGATCCGCGACGACGGCGTGGTCAGCAACAAGGCCGTCTATCTGGCCTTGGGCATCCAGGCCGATGGCCAGCGCGACGTGCTGGGCCTCTGGATCGAGCAGACCGAGGGCGCCAAGTTCTGGCTCAAGGTGTTCAACGAACTCAAGACGCGCGGCTGCCAGGACATCCTGATCGCCGTGGTCGATGGCCTGAAAGGACTGATCGAGGCGATCAGCGCAGCCTATCCGCGGACCACCGTTCAGACCTGCATCGTGCATCTGATCCGCAACAGCCTCGAATACGCCAGCTACAAGGACCGTAAGGTACTCGCCACTGCGCTGCGCCCGATCTACGCGGCTGCCAGCGAAGAGGCGGCAAGGCAAGCGCTGCAAGACTTCGCCGACGGACCCTGGGGGGCGAAGTACCCGACGATCGTGCAGTCGTGGCAACGCGCGTGGGAGCACGTCGTGCCGTTCTACGTGTTCCCGCCGGAGATTCGACGGGTCGTGTACACCACGGATGAAATACACAAGCCCCCACGCCGTACTTCGCTCGTTCGCTATGTCCGCGCTTCCGGCCACCGTATCGGCGCGCTGTCTGATTTGGGGCGCGACTGCTTCCACCGGTTAAACAGTCTTTGATAGGTTCGCTCAGACTGCTCAGCCACGGCTCGTTCCTGCTGACGGACACTCTTCAGACTGTAGGCGGCAGCCGGACCTTTGCGCGAGCCATGCTGCGCCGGCATTCCAGCCTGCAGTTCCAGCGCACGTAACTTGTGTGCGGTCAACGCGGGACGGTCCCACGCGAACGGCTCGTCGCGTGTCAGCACATACCATACGATCACTGCGAGTTTGCGAGCGGTCGCGACGACAGCAATTTGCTGGCCGCGGCGATCGCGCACGCGTAGGAAGAAGGCGCGCAGCGGCCCAGGCGCCTGCGTGGCGCCCCAGGCAGCCTCGACCAGCATCGCCCGTGCGTAAGAGCGCCCGCGCTTGGTGATGTGGCCGTGCCTGGCCGGTGTCGGGCCGGACTGATAGACCGACGGATTGAGCCCGAAGTAGCTCACCAGCTTCTCCGGATTCGGAAACCGCTCGATGTCGCCAATGGCAGATAGCAGCCCGATCGCCACCGTGGTGTTGACGCCGGTGATCGTCAGTATCACGCGCAATCGCGCGTCGTCGATGGTCGCTTGCGCGAGTGCTTGCTCCACCTCGCGCAGATCCTCACCGAGGCGGTCCAGTTCGCGCAGCCGCTGCTCAACACCGAGTCGCTCGTCCAACGGAAGCGGTTGAACGCCGAGCCAGGCACGCCCCTTCTTGCCAAACAGATCGGTGGCGGGGCATCGCTCGATCAGATGCGCGGCCAGAACCGCATGAATCTCGTTCTTCAGCCGCGTGCGCTGCCGCACCAGCTGTGAACGACGCGAGATCTGTCGGCGCAACGCCAGCGTGTGCTCGTCCGGCATCCATACTTCCGGCAGAAAGCCGCTTGCATACAACTGCGCCAGTACGGCTGCCTCGATCTTGTCCGTCTTGACGCGAGCCTCCGCGATCAGCCGAATTTGCAGCGGATTGGCAATCGCCACGCGCGCGACGTGCCGACGAAGCACGTTGACGATGGCGGCAGTGTTGCCGGTTGCTTCGAGCACCACATGATCGGTGGCGCGCAGCTTCTCGGCAAAACGCTCCAGTTCGTCGCGTCGCAACCCGGTGCGGCCGCCTGCATGCAGCGTGCCATCCTCCAGGTACGCGATCTCGGCCACTGAGCTCGAGACGTCAAACCCCACGATTCGCATAACCGTCTCCCGTATCAGATCACTGTTGGGAGCCGGTGGGACAGCACGACAACTATGGATTCGCGCTCACAGCGCAACCGGGCGGGTCGCAGGGGCGGCCAACTACTAACACGAGCTCGCGGCTCATCGTGTAACAACGGCCTGCCCACCCGAAGTGCTCCCCAGTGCCCCTGTCCCGGATGGTCACACCATACGCTCAAACCACTCGGCGCGGAAACGCGAGGCACCGGCTATATCATGCCGGTTACGAACGCCATAGAAAGTTTGAACATGCAGTTGCGCAAGATCATCAAGACCCGTGGTCACTTCCCGAATGATGAGGCCGCGATCAAACTGCTCTGGCTGGCGTTGCGCAACGTGCTGGCCAAGACCGTACGCGCTGCGTTCGACTGGAAATCAGCGATGAATCAGTTTGCTATCCTGTTCGGAGAGCGATTTATGCAGGCGCGTGGATAACGCGCTGTTCAACCGCCTCGCCCACAAAAATGCAGACAGGTTCCGCTGACGCGTATCACCGCTATGCGCGGGCATCTCCGCATACGGACGCCCGGCATCATCAATATCATTCCGGAGCTCCACGAATCTCAATATAGCCAGCTGGCTGAACCTCGTCCTCACACGTTCACGAGCATCGACCTGGCATTTCATCCGGCCGCGTTGATGACCTTCGTTTCCAGGTAATCCTCGAAACCGAACGCCCCCCACTCGCGCCCGTTCCCCGACTGCTTATAGCCGCCAAACGGCGCATCGAAAGACTGATCGGCGCCGTTGAGACTCACCATACCGGCACGCAGTTCGCTTGCTACGGATCGTGCCAATTCCGCATTGCCCTGCAGATATGCCGCAAGTCCGTACGGCGTGTCATTCGCAATGGAGATGGCTTCGTCGAGACTCCGATACGGGATCATCGTCAAAACGGGGCCGAAGATTTCCTCGCGCGCGATACGCATATCGTTATGCACATCAGCGAACAGCGTCGGTTTGACATAGTAGCCGAGCTCGAGACCAGCCGGCGCATCCGGCCCGCCGGCGACGAGCGTAGCGCCTTCATCGATCCCCGCCCGGATGAGAGCACGGACCTTTTCGAACTGAGCGTGCGACGCAACAGGGCCGATATGGCCGCCGTGCCGCTCAGGACGACCGACCTGAATGCTGTTGGTCACCTCACGAGCGATTTCGACAGCCGCCGCGTATTCGCTCTCGGGCACGAGCATACGTGTGGGTGCGTTGCAAGACTGTCCGCTATTAGCCATGCAATGACGCACGCCTCTCTCCACGGCCGGACGCAAATCCGCGCCTTCGAGAATGATGTTCGGCGATTTGCCGCCCAGCTCTTGGGCTACCCGTTTGATCATTTGCGCACCCACCGCGCCGATCGTGCTGCCTGCGCGGGTCGAACCCGTAAACGAAATCATGTCGATGTCAGGATGCGCCACAAGCGCCGCGCCCGCAGTCGCACCGTCGCCGTTGATCATGTTGAACACGCCGGGCGGCAAATCGAGTTCATCGATCATTTCGGCCCACAACAGCGCGCTCAGCGGCGTGACCTCGCTCGGCTTGAGCACCATCGTGCACCCGGTTGCGATGGCGGGCACCACCTTGCACGCGATCTGGTTGATGGGCCAGTTCCACGGTGTAATCAATGCGCACACGCCAATGGGTTCGCGAACCACAGTCCCGCCGGAGACTGCGTGCTGGAAGCGAAACGTCCGAAGGGCATGGATCCCGGCCTCAATGTGCCCTTGCCCCGTGCGGGCCTGTGCCGCTACAGCGAAATCGATGGGCGCGCCCATCTCTAGCGAGATGACGCGCGCCATCTCGTCGTAGCGCCGGTTGTAGATCGACAGCAGTTTGACGAGCCATCGCTCCCGCTGCTCGACGGCAGTCCGCGAAAATTCGCCGAACGCAGCTTTTGCGGCCACTACCGCGCGACCGACGTCCGACGCGGAAGCAGCGGCAATCGTCTCGATAATCGACTCGTCCGCCGGGTTTTCCACTTCGATCTGCGCGCTCGACTCAGGCGCTTGCCATTTGCCCGCAATGTAAAACCGCTTCGCATTGGTCATTCGAGTCTCCAGTTGTTGAATTTAAAAAGGGGATTCAGCCTTGCCGTCATCGTCACCGCATCTGCTGCATCTGCTGCATCGCATCGAGAAATGCCCGTGGCTTTCCTCCTCCACTGCCACGATTGACCCGGGCGCTTGTGCCTGCCCGCATACCGGAATATGATGCATCATATATTTTATTTTCACAGGAGGAAAGTCCATGACGAAAGTTGCTGTAGTAACGGGGGGCGGCACCGGAATCGGTCGCGCGATCGCCGAAGAATTCTTGCGCGCGGGTCTGCGCCCCGTGTCCGTCGGAAAGGACGCGGACGAGGATCTCGATCCGGCGATCGCGTTCAAACGAGTCGACGTGACGTCAGCCGCTGAAGTTCGCGACGCATTCGGCGATCTTGCGCAGATTCACGTGCTCGTCAACGCCGCCGGAATCATCCTCCACGACCGCGCGGAGTTCGATTCAGCGGGCTTTCGAAAAGTGGTCGACGTCAATCTGAACGCCTGCCAGCTCACGACCGAAGTCGCGCTCGACAAGCTGTCCGCGGTGCGCGGCTGCGTCGTCAATATCGCATCGATGTGGAGCTTTTTCGGCTCGGCCCGTAATCCTGCCTATACGGCAAGCAAGGCCGGCCTCGTTGGCTTGACGCGCGCGCATGCCGCCGCGTTCGCGGATCGCGGAGTGCGCGTCAATGCAGTGGCGCCTGGCTGGATCGAAACGCGACTATCTGCGGGAGCGCTGAACAACCCCGAGCGCAGCGGTTCAATTCGCGCACGGCTGCCGCTCGGGCGCTGGGGGCAACCTTCGGATGTCGCCAGGGGCGTGAAATTCCTTTGCTCGGCCGACGCGGACTACATCACGGGAGTCGTCCTTCCGATCGACGGCGGATTCAGCATCGCATGATGAAGCAGTGAGGATAGGCGGCGGCGATGCGCCGCCGCACGCATGTGCTACCCGCGTGGGGGTAGCATCGCAATCGGATCGGGTAATCGGCTACTTACGTAGCGGCGACTTCGCCATGCTCCCGCTCGGCCATCCATTCGAGCAGCACGCGCTGGCCCCATTCGATATCTTCCTGGATCGCTCGCGATGCCCCCTCGGGATCACCCTTGCGCAGCGCGGCCAGCACGCGATAGTGGGGGTGCGAACGATTCGATATCTCGCGCCGCGGCAGATGCGAATGAAACGTGTGCAGCAGCGGCCCCATCCGGACCCACATGGTTTCCACGGTTGCGCTGAGCGTGGGCATCCTGGCTGCCGCCATCAATTCGAAATGGAAGTCGCGATTGCGCTCCGCGGCCTCTGAAGGGCTCGCGGCAACTGCCTCGATGAACTCGTCGTGCGTCAGGCTCAGATGGCGGATTTCCTTTGGGGTAATGCGCTGCGCCGCCTGTTCGGCCGCCGCACCCTCGAGAAGCCGCCGCATGAGCTGAATCTCCGCAACGGTATCGGCGTCGAGCACCGGCACCACGATCGAGGTTGCCGCAGTCATTTCCAGGGCCTGTTCACTGACCAGGCGGAAAATCGCTTCGCGCACCGGCGTGATGCTCGTGCCGAGCTTTTCGGCAAGGTCGTTGATACGCAGTCGGTCGCCAGGCGCGTACTGACCGTTCATTAATCGGGAGCGGATCTCTTCGTAGATGCGTGACGAGAGATTGCTCTTTTCGACACGGGCGAGTGGCTTCATTCTGATAACGGGACGAAAAATGTTTTCATGCATGATACATCACGCTCCATCGCCGCAACAGGCGGTGCCGATGCCGATAACCCGGCTGCGGGCTCAGTCGACTACGGCGACGGGCCGGCCGTGCCCGGTATGGGCTTTCAACGATTCCAGTGCTTCGGGCAAGCGCGACAGCGGCATCGGCTCGATAGGCAGCGGCGCCAGTGCGCGATGCAGCACGTCAGTGAGCAGACGCTCTCCCGCATCGACCAGCGTGCGCCAATGCGCGGCCGAGCCGTGGGTGTGCAGTGCATTCAGGGCCACTTCATGCAACGAGATGGCCGTCGTAAACGGTGCGACCGGGGATGTCTCCAGACGGTCCTGGATGCAGACGAGATGGCCGTTCACGGCGACGAAGCGCGCAAGTCGGGCGGCATGCTGGCCGCTCACCGTGTCAAACACGACGTCGAACGGCCGATGCGATGAAAAGGCGCTGCTTCCGATGTCCGGCAACAGACTCGTCGAAGCGCCAAGACGCGCCATGCGCTCGAAATGACGTGAGTTGCACATCACCGACACTCGCCAGCGAGCCCGCACTGCGAGCTGGACCAACAGCGTGCCGACCGCTCCACCGGCACCCGTTACCAGTGCTTCGAGGCCGGTCCGGTGCGGCACTTTCTGCGTGGCTTGCCACGCCGTCAGCATGGGGCACGGCAACGCCGCCGCCTCGGCAAAACTCAGGCCCGGCGGCAAGCGCAACAGTGCGCGGACCGGCACTGCGGTGTACTCCGCGAAACTGCCGTCGCGCGTGAGCGACTGGTGGTAGGCCACACGCACGCCGAGCCATTCCTGTTGGATGCCCGCGCCTACCGAGACCACCTCTCCCGCCCCGTCAACCCCTGGTATGTGGTCCGGCCGCCATGCCGGCGACCCCCATTCGATGAATTTCCAGTCAACGGGATTCAGACCCGCGGCGCGGTTGCGCACGAGCACTTCTCCGGGCCCCGGCACCGGCCTCGCCGCACGCCGCCATGCGAGCGCGGAAGGCGCGCCGGCGATCTGCCAGGTCCAGGCGCCCATCGTATCCGTCGTGTTGTTCGTGCCGATCGTCACGCTATCTTCCAGCATCGCTACACCACCGCGTCAAGTGCTGCGCCGCTCAGGGTCGTCTTGCCGAGCACGTAGTCCGCGCCCTTCTCGCCGATCATGATGGAAGCGGCGTTCGTATTGCCCGACACGAGATTCGGCATGATCGATGCATCAATCACGCGCAATCCATCGATGCCGCGCACGCGCAATTCGGGATCCACCACCGCGTGCTCGTCCACGCCCATCCTGCACGTGCCGACCGGGTGATAGACGGTTTTCGCGCGCTTGCGAATGTAGTCCATCAGCGCGGCGTCGGTCGCGACGCCCGCGCCCGGCAGCGCCTCCTCGCTCGTATAGCTGCGCAGAGCCGGTTGCGCGAGAATCTCGCGCGCCTTTTTCAGGCCGGCTACAGCGAGGCGTCGATCCTCGGCATGCTGGAAGTACTTCGGATCGATCCACAGCGCGGCGCCCGGATCCGCGCTGCGCAGACGAATCTCGCCACGGCTTTGCGGACGAAGCACGCAAGGATTGATTGTCGCGCCTGCCGACTTCACGTGGTCCTGATCCAGGTCCAGAAACACGATCGGCACGAAGTGCATCTGGATATTGGGACGCTCTTGCGGCGCGTCGACGTTGACGAACGCGCAGGCTTCGGTCACGTTCGATGTGACGGGCCCGCTCTTGAAAAGCAAATATTGCAGCCCGTTCTTCAGCGTGTTGGTGAAGCTGTCCTGGCCGTAGTAACCGTAGTTTCCCGTGCAGTAGGACACCGCCGGAAATTCGATATGGTCTTGCAGGTTCGCACCGACACCCGGCAGATCCTGCACGGCCTCGATGCCGTGCCGAGCGAGTTCCTCCGTCGCGCCGATTCCGGAAAGCAACAGCAGACGCGGCGACTGCACGGCTCCTGCCGACAGGATCACCTCCTTGCAGCCCTTCTCGCGTACGAGCTGGCCGTTGCTGACGTATTCCACACCGATCGCGCGACCCGCCTCGATCAAAATGCGGTCCACGCGCACACCGGTACGGATCGTCAAACGCCCGCTCGCCTCGGCGTTGCGCAGATAAGCTACGGCTGCGCTGCAACGCTTCTTGTCGCGTGTCGTGATTTGATTGAAGCCGACGCCATTCTGCCGCGCGCCGTTGAAATCGTGCGTGAAAGGAATGCCGGCTTGCTGCGCGGCGCGCACGAACGCCGTCGACAATTCGCAGCGTTGCGAAAGATCCGACACGCCAAGCGGCCCGCCGACGCCGTGATACCGATCGTCGAGCCGCTCGTTGTCCTCCGCGCGCCTGAAGTACGGCAACACCTCGTCGTAAGACCATCCCGAGTTGCCCAGGCGAGCCCATTCGTCGTAGTCCTCTTGTTGCCCCCGGATATAGATGAGCGCGTTCACGGAACTGCCACCGCCCAGCACCCGGCCTTGCGGCACGATGCGCGGCCGGGAGTCGAGCCCTGTCTGCGGCTCGGTTTCGTAGTGATACAGCAGATCCGTCGAGAGCAGTCTCGTGAAACCGGCGGGGATATGCACGAGCGGATTCCTGTCGCGCGGCCCCGCCTCCAGCAACAGGACGCTTGCGCCAGCTTCGATCAGTCGGCCGGTGACGGCGCTGCCCGCCGAACCGCCTCCGATCACGATGTAGTCGTATGTCAAGGGTGTCTCCAGTGTCTGCTTCTGGTCGATTGAACGGGCGCGACTTCTTTTGCACTACACATCGCTGCACTGCACATCGCTACAGCCCGCCAACCAATGATATATGATGCATCTCTATTGAACAACAACGACCGTGGTCGTATGGCTTCGCAGCGCCTAGGGGAAATACCCATCTAAGTCAGGCCACCTTGAATATATGATGCATCATCCATTCTCAATCGCCGCAAGATGACACGCTTTCACTTACGGGCAGCAATGAACACCGCCCATGGCAAACAGGATTACAGAGGAGACGATGAGCAACCACTTGATCATGCGCAACATCAGCAAGCACTTCGGTGGCGTACAGGCGCTGCGCAACGTCAGCCTGGAAGCGCACGGCGGTCAGGTACACGCGCTGATGGGCGAAAACGGTGCGGGCAAATCGACGCTCATGAAAATACTGGCGGGTGCGCACACGCCTGACGAAGGCGAGATCCTGCTGGACGGTCGCCACCTTCCAATCGACAGCCCGCACGCCGCGCAGGCGCACGGAATCTCCGTCATTCATCAGGAGTTCTCGCTCGCAAAGCATTTGTCCGTCGCGGAGAACATTTTTCTGCACGACCTCGGCGCGGGAACGTCGATCATCCGCTGGTCGAAACTGAAGGCGCGCGCCCGCGAACAACTGGATGCGCTCGGCTTCGGTGAGTTGGACGTGTCGCGGCCCGTCTCAACGCTGTCGGTCGCCGAGCAGCAGATCGTCGAGATCTGCAAGGCGCTCTCGCGCACGTCGCGTGTTCTCGTATTCGACGAACCGACGGCCGTGCTCACCGCGCGCGAAACGACGCGTCTGTTCGCCCTGCTCGAGCGACTCAAGCGTGATGGCGTATGCGTCATTTACATCTCGCACCGGCTGGAAGAAATCTTCCGGCTGTGCGACAGCGCCACCGTGCTCAAGGACGGCACCTTCGTCAGCACGGTGCGCATTGCCGACATCGACGAAAATCGCCTCGTTCAGCTGATGGTCGGCCGAGAGCTGCAGGATCTCTTTCCGAAGCGCGACGCGTGCATCGGCGACACACGGCTGGAAATACGCGGCCTTTGCGCAGGCGAACGCGTGCGCGACGTCTCTTTTCACGTGCGCGCGGGCGAGGTGCTAGGCTTCAGCGGCCTCGTCGGCGCAGGCCGAACGGAGACGATGCGCGCGATCTTCGGTGCGGACCGCAGGAGCAGCGGCGAAATTCGGGTCGACGGCCGTCCGGTCGCAAAGCTGAAGCGTCCCCGCCACGGCATCGAGAGCGGTATCGGGATGCTGCCCGAGGACCGCAAACAGCAAGGCGTGCTCCTGAACATGCCGATCCGCGCAAACGCGATGATGACGCCGCGCAACACGCTCGCGCACCTGCGCTGCATTCTCGATCATCGTGCCGAGCGCGTGCGCACGCGCGAACTGATCAAACAGCTGCGGGTGAAGGCGCGCGATACCGACGTCGACGTATCGACGCTCTCGGGTGGCAATCAGCAGAAAGTCGCGCTGATGAAGTGGCTCTCGAACGGCTGCCGGGTACTGATCCTTGACGAGCCGACGCGGGGCGTCGATATCGGCGCCAAGATCGAGATCTATCACGTCATCAACGATCTCGCACGCGCCGGCGTCGCCGTCATCGTGGTCTCCTCCGACATGCCGGAGATCATCGGCCTGTGCGACCGCGTGCTCGTCATGCGTGCGGGCCGTATTGCGGGCGAACTCAGCGGCCCCGCCATCAACGAAAAGTCGCTGATATCGCTGGCCATGGGAGTCAAGTAATGGAAGGAATCATGCAAACACAGCGCACCGATGTTCCGCTGCTCCGCGGTCTGTTGCGCCATAACGCGTTGATCATGCTGATCGTGCTGTTCGTCGTATCGAGCGTCATGTCGCCCGCGTTTCTGAGCCAGGAAAACCTCTATAACCTGCTACGGCAATTGACACCCCTGCTGTTCGTCAGCCTCGGCATGTTACTCGTGATCAATACGGGCGGCATCGACCTGTCGGTGGGGTCGATCGCAGCGGCGGGCGGCCTGCTGGTAGCCATGCTGGTCCCGGCGATGCCGTTCGGCGGCATGACCGGGCTCCTCCTCTCGGTCGTGCTGGCCGTGATGCTCGGTGCGCTTTTCGGGGCGTTCAATGGTGTACTCGTGACCGCCCTCGGTCTCGCGCCATTCATCGTCACGCTTGCCATGATGACCATCGCACGCGGAATCACATACATGATGTCGAATGGCCAGCCGACGATGCTGCCGCTCGATCTGCCGGCGGCGGAATTGCTCAATGAATTCGGCAGCGGCAGCGCTCCTTGGATCAACGTGCCATGGCCGGTCGTGCTCGGCGTGGTCATCGCGCTGCTGTTCTACTTCCTGATGACCTACACCACGTTTGGACGCATGGTCGTCGCCACGGGCAGCAATGAGACGGCCGTGCGGCTGGCAGGTATTTCCGAGCGCGGTTACAAGTTCTGCGTCTACGTGATTTCCGGTGCGCTGAGCGCCGTCGCCGGCATCGTTTTCACGGCACGCACGGGTGTTGGCACGCCGATCACCGGCGTCGGCCTGGAACTCGACGGCATCGCGACGTGCGTGATCGGTGGCGCGTTGCTCTCGGGCGGGAAGGGATCGGTTCTCAACACGGTGATCGGCGTGCTCGTGCTGGGCCTGATCGGCAATGTGATGAATCTCCTGAGCGTGCCTGTTTATCCGCAACAGATCATCAAAGGCGCCATCATCGTTCTTGCCGTGCTGGTCCAACGTATCGGCCAACGCTAAACCACTTCCCCATCCGCCCGGGCCGCCACGCGGCCCCTCCGCTTCAGCTTTTCTTTCATCCAACAATATTATTCAGGAGACTGAAATGAATGTTGCTCGCAGAGCACTCGCCGTCGCCACCGTGCTGGCGTTCGGCATCACCGCCCCTGTCCACAGCCAGGCCAAGGCAAAGATCTACACGCTTCTGCCGAATACGGCACTGTCCGGTGTGGTGGATCCGGCCCTGCCCGATCGAACGGCGGTCCGCAAGGCATGGCCGAAGCAGCCGGCCAATCCGAACCAGCTAAAAATAGGCTGGACCGACATCACGCTGGGCAATCCGTGGTTCGTTGAGCTCATCAAGGGGGCACGGCAGAGTGCGGCGAAATACGGTTACTCGATCGACGTGCAAGTGGCCGACGGCGATCTGCAGCGCCAATGCGCGCAGATCGACAACTTCGTCACGCGCAAAATGGACGTCATTGTGGTCGATCCGACCGATACGCTAGGTGTGTCCGCATGCATCAATCGCGCCGTCGATGCCGGCATTCCGGTCGTCACCGTCGGCACCACGCCGGACGCGAGCGCCCGAGTGCTCACCACACTGCTTGGCAACCCCTATGCAAGCGGTTTCGAGGTAGGCCGGTACGTGGCGAAGGAGGCAGGCAAAGACACGCCGATCGACGCAGCCGTCGTCATCGGCGTGCTCGGAAACTCGACGTCGGAAAGCCGCATCAACGGACTGATCGCGGGCATCGTCGATCAGCGCATGCGCGAGCGCACCACAAGCGCGAGCCGAGAGGACGCCATGTTGCGCGGCTTCGAACTGTTCCAGACCTTGAAGAAAACCGGCAAGCTGAGCGCCCCGGACATCAGATTCAACGTACTCGCGCTGGGCGTAGGCAAGTGGACCGAGGAAGGCAGCCTCGCAGCAACTGAAGATATTCTCTCCGCGCACGGCAACAAGCTGAATTTCATCCTCTCCGAGAACGACTTCATGGGGCTCGGCGCATTGCGCGCCGTACGAAACATGGGCAAGCAGGGGAAGATACGCATCGCCGATGCAGCCGGCGGTTACCGTGGAGAGCTTGACCAGATCAAGAAGGGCAACATCCTCGTGTCCGGCGAAAACTCCGGCGAGCAGACCGGTGTGGCTGCCATCGAATTCATCCACAACGCGTTCACGCGGCGCGTCGATGCGAACAATCTGCCCATGGGCTCCGGTTTCCCGCCGGCAATCATCACGCAAGGCAACGTCGACCAGAAGATCGATCCGAATCCGGCGAACCTCTTCTACAAGTACACGATTCCGCCCGTCCGGTCGATTTCGGAGATTCGGGCGCAAGGCACAAGCAACTAATTCGTTTCGCTTTGTTCCGCATGTAATGCAAGGGCGTGCACTGCCTTGGTCCGCACGCCGCGTACTTTCACTGGAGATTCACTTCATGAGCTTTGACACCGACAGTTTTCGCGACAATCTTTTTACAGGACGGCACGTGCTCGTTTCCGGCGCGACGAGCGGCATCGGGCTTGCCATCGCGCGTGCGTTCCACCGACTCGGCGCGCATACCATCGCCACGGGCTCATCCGCAACGAAGCTCGACGCGCTACGCAACGAGGCGTCGCTGACCGGCCTGCGTTTTGCCGCGCTGGACGTGCGCAGCCACGGCGAAATCGACGCATTCTTCGGCAGCCTCGGCCGCCTTGACGTGCTCGTCAACGCGGCCGGCGTCGCTCGCCCGCGCGACGAATACGCGGATGATGTGTTTAGCGATGTACTCGACGTCAACCTGCGTAGCGTAATGCGCGTGTCGCAGGCCGCACGCCCGCTCCTCGAACAGTCGCGCGGCTCGATTGTCAATATCGCGTCCATGCTCAGCTACCTCGCCGACGCCGACGTACCGGCCTACTGCGCCAGCAAGACCGGCGTGGTCGGTCTGACTCGCTCGCTGGCCCATGAATACGGGCCGCGCGGCGTGCGCGTGAATGCGATCGCTCCCGGTTACCATCGAACCGACATGACGCGGATATTCTGGGAATCGGAAGAGTTGTCGCGCAAGATCGTGTCGCGTTCCGCTCTCGGTCGCTGGGGCGAAGCAGGGGATCTCGCGGGCGCGGCGGTGTTTCTCGCGTCACCCGCCGCGGCTTTCGTGACCGGGGTGACGCTGCCCGTCGACGGAGGATATGTGTCCGGCTTCTAGTCCGATTCGATACGGCGTTCGAAGCCGATCAGCCAAAAACGGCCGCCCGTGGCGGCCATTTCCTTTTCCGCACGTTCGGCGATCAGGCGATGCCGCCGAAGCACAGATACTTGATCTCGAGATAGTCGTCGAGGCCATAACGCGATCCTTCCCTGCCAAGGCCGCTTTCCTTGACGCCGCCGAACGGCGCGACTTCGGTCGACACGATTCCGTCGTTGATGCCGACCATTCCGTACTCGAGCGCCTCCGCGACACGCCACACCCGCGCGATATCACACCCGTAGAAATACGAAGCAAGCCCGAACGGCGTATCGTTTGCGAGCGCGATGGCTTCCGATTCCGTCTTGAACCGGAAGATCGGCGCAATCGGGCCGAACGTCTCTTCGTCAAAGATGCGCATGTCGCGTGTGGCGTCGGCCAGGATAGTCGGCTCGAAGAAATTCGCCCCCTGCGCAGCGCGCTTGCCGCCGGCCACGACACGTGCGCCCTTCGCGAGCGCATCCTGCACATGCTCTTCGACCTTCGAAACGGCAGCGGCATCGATCAGCGGCCCGATCGTGACGCGTTCGTCCAGGCCGTTGCCGACCACCAGCTTGCCGACGGCCTCCGCGAGTCGCGCGACGAAGCGGTCGTAAATGCCATCCTGCACGAGCAGGCGGTTGGCGCACACGCAGGTTTGACCGGCATTGCGATATTTCGACGCGATCGCACCGCGCACTGCCGCATCGAGGTCGGCATCGTCGAACACGATGAACGGTGCGTTACCGCCTAGTTCCATCGATGTCTTCTTGACCGTTGCGGCACACTGGGCCAGCAGTTGTTTGCCGATTTCCGTCGAGCCGGTAAACGACAATTTGCGCACGAGTGGATTCGACGTGAGTTCCGCACCGATCTGATTCGCTTTGCCCGTCACGCACGAAATTACTCCGTACGGAATACCGGCGCGTGCGGCGAGCACGCACAGCGCCAACGCACTGAACGGGGTTTGACTCGCAGGCTTGAGTACCATCGTACAGCCGGCAGCCAGCGCCGGCGCGAGTTTTCGCGTGAGCATCGCGGCCGGGAAGTTCCATGGCGTGATGGCCGCACAGACACCGATGGGTTGCTTCAGTACGACGATTCGCTTGTCGCCGGCCGGCGACGGAATCGTGTCGCCATAAACCCGTTTGCCCTCTTCGGCGAACCACTCGACAAACGACGCCGCGTAGTCGATTTCACCGCGGCTCTCGTTCAGCGGCTTGCCCTGTTCGAGCGTCATGATTTTCGCCAGATCGTCGCGATGTTCGCGCATCAGCTCGTACCAACGGCGCAGCAACGCGGCGCGCTCCTTTGCCGTTTTCGCACGCCAATGCGGCAGCGCCTGCGCAGCCGCATCGATCGCGCGGCGTGTCTCGACCGTGCCCATCCGAGGGACCGTGCCAAGCAACGCGCCGGTTGCCGGATTGAACACGTCAATGGTCGTGCCGTCATCGGCCGCGCCCCACTCACTGCCGATCAGGCACGCGTCTCTCAACAGATCCATATCGCGCAGCTCCGCGCCGCGCCAGCCATCGTCATTCAACATCGCTACTCCCGTTTATCAGAACCGGCGCGAAGTGGTGGCGCCCGAGTTCCGATGTCGGGAGATGGCTTCGCGAGCCAGCGCGTCGCTGCCACCCTTCGCGTACCGTAAACACCTCGATTACCGCGTGCCGCCCGCGATACGGTGAGCTGTTTTGCGGGCGGCTGGCACGTCAGGTCGCCTTCGCGAGCGCGGCTCGCGCAACGCGGGTGATCCCGGGACCGTCGAGTTCGTAGTGCGCATACAGATGCGTCGGCGGTGCGATCAGGCTGTACTCGTCGTAGATTCCGTGCCGCACGAGCCGCACGCCGAGCCCCTCGTCGGCCAGGACCTCGGCCACCGCCGCACCCAGCCCGCCGATCACGTTGTGCTCTTCGACCGTGACGAGCACCTTCGACTGTCGCGCCGCCGCGATAATGGCGTCACGGTCGAGCGGCTTGATGGTCGGCATGTCGATCACGCCCGCCGAAATTCCTTCCGCCCTCAGATTGTCAGCCGCTTCGAGTGCACCGGCGACCGGCAATCCGCAGCCGATAATGATGACGTCGCGTCCCACCGAATGAACGATGGCTTTGCCGATCGTGAACTCGACACCATCCTCATAGACTTTCGGATCCCGCCCGCGTCCGATGCGGAAGTAGATCGGGTCGGGCCACGTGGCCGACGCGCGGATCGCGGCGGCGAGCTGCGCGCCGTCGGCGGGCGAAATGACGGTCAGATTCGCAATCGCGCGCATCGTCGAGATGTCTTCCGTTGCATGGTGCGAGGTACCGTAGAAGCCGAGCGAGATGCCGGTATGGTGACCCACGAGCCGCACCGGCAGCTTGCAGTACGCGACATCCATGCGAATCTGCTCGCAGCACAGCAGGCCGAGAAACGATGCGAAGGTCGCGACGAACGGCATGAGGCCCGTGGTCGCCATGCCGGCGGCGGCGGAAACCATGTTCTGCTCCGAGATGCCGAATTGCACGTAGCGCTCCGGGAATTCGCCGGCGAACTTGTTCAAGCCGTTCGAATACTGGAGATCGGCGGAGCCGGCGACGACGGGATGACCTTCGCGCGCGAGATCGATGAGCGCATCGGACAGATAGTCGAGGCCAGGATTGCGCGCGTTGAGCGCGCGGTACTGCCACGAATCGGGATTTTGCGGAGTAGACATGCTTAGATCACCTTGCTCTTGATTTCTTCGATCGCCCGTTGCGCGTCATCGGGTGCCAGATAGCCGAGATGCCAGCCGGGTTCGGTTTCCATGTACGACACGCCCTTGCCCTTGACCGTCTTCGCGATGATGCAGACCGGCTTGCTGCGCACCGGGTCGGCCTTCACACGACGCAGCAGCGGCACGAGGGCGGTCAGATCGTGGCCGTCTACTTCATGCGTCTCCCAGCCGAAGGCGCGCCACTTCTCCGCAAGCGATTCGATACCGATGACGTCGTCGACCTTGCCGTCGAGTTGATAGCCGTTGCGATCGACAATCGCGATGAGGTTCGAGAGGCGGTGATGCGCGGCGAACAGCGCGGCTTCCCATACCTGCCCCTCCTGCATTTCGCCGTCACCCAGCAACGTAAAAACCTTGAAGGGGCTGCCTGCCATCTGCGCCGCCTTGGCCATGCCGGCACCGTTCGATAGCGCGTGGCCGATCGACCCCGAGCTGAAATCGACGCCCGGAACCTTGGTCATGTCCGGATGATCGCCGAGCGGATTGCCGAGACGGGTGTAGCCATCGAGCGTCTCCCGGTCGATGAACCCGTAGTCCGCAAGAATGGGAAAAAGTCCGACGGCCGCGTGCCCTTTGCCCATCGTGAACCGGTCGCGATCCTTCCATTGCGGGTTGCCGGCACGCAGTGCCATGACGTCGTAGTAAAGCGCGGCAAAGATTTCGGCTGCGGAAAACACCGACGTGTAGTGTCCCGTCTTCGCGATTTCTATCAGACGAATCGTCTCGAGGCGGACGAATTGCGCCTTCTCGCGCAACTGCGCGAGCGTCTCCCTGGAAAGCGCCTGATCGCTCTCCTGCAATGCTGTCGACATAGAGTCTCCTATTGGAACCTGAAAGGAACGAGGCGAGCGCGGCAAGACTCGGCATTCCGCCTTCGTTTCATACATGATGCATCATATATCATGATAGCGCAATGATCGACGCGCCCTGTCTTCTGTTGTCGATGTGTACGCGTTGCATTCCGGCAATCATGAATCGCGCTCCGCAAATTGACCTTGCCGTATCGCCCTCAAATGATGCATCATATATCTTCAAACAACACGGAGACACGCATGATGACCACTCCACCCTCCTCGCCCACGGTCAATGGCGAAACACAGGTTATCGTCCTGATGGCGTGGCCGTCCGCTCACGTCCGGACGCCCACACTGTTCAATGCCCTTTGCGCGAGGAAGAACATCAACGCGATCATGGTTCCGTGGGCCGTGCGTCCCGAGCATCTGACGCAGGCATGGGACGGACTGCGGCACATCGCCAATCTGGCCGGTGTCGTGCTCACTATTCCGCACAAGCAGGCGGCGGCAGAACTGTGTGAGGAACTCGATGGCGACGCATCGTTGCTCGGCGTTGTGAACGCGGTCCGCCGCAACGCGAGCGGCAGTTACACGGGGCGAATGTATGACGGTTCCGGTTTTGTCGCCGGCATGCTGCGCGAGGGCATCGCGCTCGCGGGCAAGCGCGTGCTTTTGCTTGGCGCAGGTGGAGCGGCGACTGCCCTTGCGTTGGCACTGGCGCGCGAGGGCATTGCACGGCTGACGATCGCGAACCGCAGTCGAGAAAAAGCAAGCGACCTGGCGGCACTCGTCGGAAAGGCAGTGCCGAACTGCGAGGTAAAAGCGGGCAGCGACGAGCCAGGCAATCACGACATCGTGATCAACGCAACGTCGCTAGGTCTGAAACCTGACGACGCGCTGCCCTGCGACACGTCGAAGCTGACGCCCGCAATGGTCGTCGCTGAGGTGATCATGCAGCCCGCGGTCACGCGGCTTCTGGTAGAAGCTGAAGCGCGTGGCGCCCGCACTCACCGTGGCGAACACATGGTTATGTCGCAACTCGATCACTTTGTCGAATTCCTGCTCACCACCGTGAATGCGTAAGGCTGAGGCTGGCGTCCTTGTCGCCCAACGTCTCAGCGAGCTCGCCACCCAGATACGCGGTCCTTGCAAGCAAACCGATCGGCGATTCCGGCACGCTTACTGCACCCTAGTCACTGATGCATCCCATGAGATTCATCTGTTCAGGATTCCATATCTAATTCTATTCGACCGGTACTCGAAATCATGACTGCACTCATTTTTGGCTCTCCGGGCCGATACATCCAGGGCGACGGACTCCTTGACGATATCGGTCAATACATTCGCGAATGCTCGGAGCGTGCGCTGATCCTTTGCGACTGCTTCGTGAAAGAACAGTTCGGATCGCGAATCGCGGCCTCGTGCGCCGCGCACGAAATCGACGTACGCTGGATTGCGTTCAGCGGTGAACTTACGGATCGAAAGATTCGCGAGCTCGAGCAGGCCGCGCATTCGTTCGACCACGAAGTCGTTGTTGCGATCGGTGGCGGCAAAACGCTCGACGCTGGAAAGGCGCTTGTCGATGCTGCACATTGCGCGTTGATCACCGTGCCCACCGTTGCATCGAACGACTCCCCAACTTCCAAAAACTATGTGGTTTACGACGAGGATCATCAACTCGCGGCGGTCAGGCACTTGCGGCGCAGCGCCACGTACGTGTTGGTTGACACAACGTTGATCGCGCAGGCGCCGACACATTTTCTGCTTGCCGGCATCGGTGATGCGATCAGCAAATACTTCGAAGCAGAGCAGTGCCTGCACAGCGACGGCAAAAACATGTTCGGCGCCAGGCCGTCCTACTCTGCGTACGTACTCGCGCGCGAGTGCTTTTCGATCATTCGCGCCCACGCGGAGACGGCGCTGGCCGAGCTCAAGCACGGCCGCACTGCTCCGGTATTCGACCGGCTTGTCGAAGCCGTCATTCTGATGAGCGGCCTGGGCTTCGAAAGCGCGGGGCTATCGATCGCGCACTCGATGACGCGTGGCCTGTCCCGGCTCGAAACGTCGGCGCGGGCACCACACGGCTTGCAGGTCGCGTACGCGCTGCTCGTTCAACTACATCTCGAACGTCGAGCACCGGACTTCATGCGCGACATGATCGGCCTCTATGCGCGCATTGGTCTGCCGGTCCGCTTGTGCGACCTGGGTTCTGGCGTCGTCACTCGCGAGCACTACGAGACCGTCGCTCGCTTCACGTTACAAGCACCCTACTCGGCAAATTTCGAGCGCACGCTCGGCATCGCGGACATCGTCGCGGCAATGGAAGCCATCGACCACGCTACTGCCTGAGCCCACAGGCAGCGCGAACCGGGCGCGAAAACATTTCCCGCGACAATAAATTGGAGACTTCATGACTTACCTTTCTCATCTTTCCTCGTCGTCGCGACGTGCCACGTCGCAACCTTCATCTCATCGGCGATCCTTGATCGCGTCCAGCCTCGGCAATTTACTCGAATGGTTCGACTGGACGGTCTACACGGTCGCATCGGTCTATATTGCTGGCGCGCTGTTCGATAATACGAACAAGACATCGTCGCTGCTCGGTACGCTGGCCGTATTCGCTGCAGGCTTCTTCGCCCGCCCGTTGGGTGGCATCGTATTCGGCGCGATCGCCAACCGGATCGGGCGCCGCTCGGTACTCTTGAGTACGATGCTCCTCATGGCGTTCGCGAGCCTTCTGATCGCGATCATCCCGCCATATGACGCAATCGGCAGTTGGGCCTCGGCTGCATTGCTGGTAGCGCGACTCGTGCAGGGTGCGGCGCACGGCGGCGAAACAACTGCGTCCTACGCCTACGTTGCCGAAATCGCTCCTCCGGCGCAGCGTGGTTTGTGGTCGAGTGCCGTGTTCATTTCGGTCGGCGCCGGCTCGCTGCTTGCCACCTTTTTTCTTGCGTCGCTCACGGCGTTCCTTTCACCGAACGCCATGCAGGACTGGGGATGGCGGGTGCCGTTCGCGTCAGGCGGGTTTCTCGCGATATTCGCGCTATGGCTGCGCCGCAATATGGTGGAGAGCATCAGCGTTGACGCTTCGACTAACGCCCGTCATAAACCGTGGCCACGGGCCAAGGTCGTGCGTGAAGGCTTGAAGCTGTTCGTGTATGAGGCCGGTTCGACGCTTACCTACTATACGTGGGTAACGTCCGCGGCCATCTATGCAATCAGTGTCAAGCACATGGATCCGCACCGCGCGTTCGCAATGAGTTGCATTGCCCAGGTGATCTATCTGATCGCGCTTCCGCTCATTGGACGCCTTTCCGATTTCACAGGACGCAAGGTTACAACGCTCATCTCGCTACTCGGCATCTCGATCACCATCTTTCCGCTCTGGAGCTTGATTTCCAGCGAGCCGTGGACGTTGCTTGTCACGCAATCGGTCGGGCTCGTGCTCGTTGCATTTATCACCGGGAGCAAGCCTGCAGCCATTTCGGAACAAGTGCCGACACGCTACCGCACCCGTCTCTTCGGCTTCTTCATTTCACTTGCGGTCGCATTCTTCGGCGGCACCGCCTCATATCTGAATGCATGGTTGTATTCCATCAACAGGGGGCAGCTATTCAATGTCTATCTTATCGTGGTGGCCCTAGTCGCGAGTTGCGCCGTGCTGACATGGAAAAACAACACCGGGGTAAAGCTGGACGATATCGAATGAGCTTGGATACCGACCCTGATCTAGGAAATAGTCAGGGTCAAAACTGGAGAAATTCGACATGACGTGTCCGACTGGGACACGAAGGCCATGTCATGAAGACGAGCAAGTTTACGGAAGATGACCTGCCCTGGAATTTTCGGACCAGTTGAAACTTGAGAGAATGGCTTCCAACGGAGAAAAGGAAGTCATGAAGAAGAGCCGGTTTACCGAAGAACAGATGGTCACCATCCTGCGCGAGGCGGACAAGGCGCCGGTCGCGGAAGTTGCGAAGAAGCACGGGGTCAGCGAGCAAACCATTTACAACTGGCGACAACATTTCGGCGGGCTGGAGGCTGCCGACGTGAAGCGGCTCAAGCAGCTCGAGCAAGAGAATGCGCGGCTGAAGAAGATGCTGGCCGAGCGCGATCTCGAGCTGGACGTGATGAAAGAGATCAACGCAAAAATGTATGGTCCGCCCGACGCCAGCAGGTCACCTACGCGAAAGCACGGGGCCTGTCGGAGCGACGTGCGTGCGCGCTGATGTCGGTCGCCCGATCGGCGCTGCATTACGAATCGACGCTGGCCGTGCGGGACGCGCCGGTGCTGGCAGCGATGAGCATTCTGTCGGCGCAATATCCGCGTTATGGTTACCGCCGCATCCAGATCTTTCTGGAGCGGCAAGGTCACCCGATGAGCGCCGACCGGGCTTGGCAGCTGTGGCGTCTTGCCGGGTTGCAGGTGCCGCGCAAGCGACCCCGTCGACGCGTGTCGGTCCATCGCCCTCGGCCGCAGCCGGCGACGGCGGCACGACACGTTTGGGCGTACGACTTCGTATTCGACGCGTGCGCCAACCGCCATTCACGCGCGTACTCGTCGATCACCGCTAGTCACTTCAACTGCTGGTTCGCCGTTCTGCGCGAACAATCTGGCCCCGCACGGCCGATCGCCCCTCGACGAAAAAGGGGCGGCGCCTGCCAGGGCCTTCGTCCAAGTCAATACGGTATCGGTGGCAACGAGCAACCCTTCGGCGGGCCGTCCCCGACTCGGGGCGCGACGGTATCTCTTGTCGCACACATGAAAGCACGGTGATACGTCACCATATGGCCCTTCCATGTTGAGAATGTATAGTCGTTATCCCATCGCATTTCGTAACGATAAGGTCCACAGCCCCACTGAGTACACGTCGGATTCTGCCTTTTTCCCGTCGCCCTCCAAACACCTCTATAATCCGCCGCCGGAATGTACTTATCGAGCGCGATTATCATCGCATACGCCGTAGATCCGGATGGCACATAGATTGTTTGCCCAATGGTGAAACTCTGCTCTTGCGTCACGGCCTGACTATAGGAGGCACTTAGGCCGCCGCCTTGGCTTTTGAAGGTCGGGGATAAATCGATACCGATCGTCCACTGCCTCGTGATCGACGTGCTACGGCCTTCTGTCTTGTTCGCTGTGCATCCACTATTCGACGGCGTACTGCAACTGAGCGTAAATTCTGGATAATATTTTTGGACCCTCCACACCCAATACGTTCCTTGGGCACCTTGATTGGAATAGTACGAAATATACGAATTATTTCGATCAGCGGAAATCGTTGGGTCCGTCACCCACTTCGTTGTTCCGGTAGCGAGAGCGTGACTATTTTGGGAAAGCAAGCCCAGGCAAGCCGCGAGCAATGTTGCCAGAACGGCATATCGAGAGGATTCAATTTTCATTCGATTCACCCCGCAATCATTGCGTTTTTTGTTTAATCAACGAATCGCTTCCGCGTCGCCCGAGTTTGGGCAAGAGCGTGGCCAACTCATCTCGCTCTGCGGCATCAAATGCGAGTACGCCTACCCCCTCATCCGGCGCCCCCTTATACAGCAACGCAACCGCTGCTTTGCGCCCGACATGGGCCAGTTCGATACTGAGATCGAGAACGCGCTGTTGACTATCGGCACTCCCCGATGAATCGATGATTATCAGATAGCCTTCGTTCAGCGCACTGGATACTTTCTCTTTATAGCGACCGAAATCTTCATCTGCGTTCACAATCACCCCGTCAAATTGATTCTGAATTGCGGGATTCACCGAATCGCTGGACTGGATTGTTGCAGAATGGCCAAGTTCTTGCATTGCAATCCCCATGGATCCACTCGACAAGTTGACCCATGCAGATTTTCTTACGGAATAGTCCTTATCGATCGCGACGGAATTTTTCCCGGCGGTCGAAAGGGAGTTCGATTCGAACTGCTGCCCGGATGCAGACTGCTGCGTCAGCACACTGGCAGGAGAACCTACAGCTCCGTCATCCCCTCCACACGCACTGACCGCAAGCGACGAAATTCCCATGAACAACGCAATGCGCCACCTCATCCGACACCCCCAAATTCATTGAAAGTTTCTAAGTTTCAAATAATCACCCACAATAAAACAACCAATACATCAACACACCGCACCATTACAGCGAATCGATATTTGCAAAAAGCCGCATCGAATACCGTGCAGCGGGTCCGATTCGAATAATTACCTCGGAAGCACCACCGGGCCGTGACGCCACCCCGCACGACCATACCTCATTCTTGACTCCAATTTACAACCCGCAGCCTAACTCGCCTCATTTTTACGAGGAAATTAAATATCTCGATAAGTGTTATTAATTATAATAATATGCCTCTCATGCACACCAGCTCAGCCATTCCACATACAATCATGATCGACTATTTGAATATGTGAAGATCAAAAACTCCCATTTTATTCATCAAATGCCAAACAGCCTTACCCCCAGCCACCACATGCGATTCGCGACAATTCCATGGATGGTGCTCCAAGCAAGACGGAAATCTTGATCCGCCGAGCAAAACTATTGTTCCGCGCCGCCGAATGACAATCATCAAGGAAATGAATTACTGTTTCTAATTCCGAGATTCAGCACATCCCGATAATGATTGACCTCGATCTATTAAACACCCTGCTGTGCGTCGTCGAAGAGCGGAACTTTACGAGAACCGCGGAGAGAATCCACAAGACGCAATCCACAGTAAGTCAACAAATATCGAGGCTCGAGAGATCACTTGGACACACGTTGCTCGTCCGTGATAGAAGTGGTAACAATGTTGTCGTCACGGAACAGGGTGAAATATTGGCGACCTACGCGCGTCGTCTTATTGAACTTGCCCAGGAAGCAAAAAACGCTCTTGCGGCCAACCGGGATTTGATTCAAATTCGAATTGGAATACCCGAAGATTTTCGGGTCGACCGGATTACGCAAGTTCTTTCCGGATTCGCCTGTATAAACCCGTCCATTCGACTTGAAATAGCAAGCGGCATGAGTATTGATCTGCATGCGAAGCTTGCTGCTGATCAGCTTCAACTTGCCTTGGTAAAACGGGAACCCGGAACGGGGGCGTGTGTGGCGTCTTGGCCAGAGTCCGTCGTCTGGGTGACAAACTGGCAGACTGTCACGCCGTACGACGTGTTGCCATTGGCAGTCTTTCCTCGAGGATGCATCTACAGGGCACGAGCGGTATATGCTCTCAAAAAAGCAGGAATACGATGGAGAGTTGGTTTCGAAAGTCCCAGCTTGACCGGAATTCAAGCCGCGGTATCTGCCGGCTTGGCCGTTGGCGTATTGCCAAGATCTGCCGTCTTGCCCTCCCATCGAATCCTGTCGTCCTCCGATAAGCTGCCCGATTTACCGGGGACCGAACTTGCCTTAATTGCAAAAGTGAATCCAGTCAGCTTTGAACAACGTCCTCTCGTAATTTTTCTTTGCAGTGAAATCGAAAAAATCCTAGACGATCAGGAAAATTAAAGGAATGATGGCGTAAGAGATCAGTCTATTCTCCGATGATCAACATCCTCTCGCGGCGATGAATCAGAGCGCCGGAGAATGATCTGAAACAGCCACGGTTTCGACACAAGGCATAAACGGACTCGTATCGGATCGCCGAATTTAACTGCGCAATTTCAGGTTGCTCAGGCACATGGCTTTCAGCACCCTTCGCCGTCACACCAGGAGCCAATGCCGCAAGCGCACACGCCGTTCTATTCTCGGTTGGCCATAAAACGGCTGTCGCCCAATACAGATGCAGCCCCGACTCCCAATTACTTGCCGCCGATCGATATCCGCCATAACTCGTAGCGCTCGTGACCGTTTGGGACCAGACCTGCGACATGGTCACTCAGCGCGCTCGACGTGAAGACGAGATCGCCGGTCGGAAGCAGAGCCGGAGTGTCCGGCCAATGCACGCCATCGTCGGATGCGATCAACGACATCGATTTCGTGCCCGGTTCGTACTTCACGATGCCATTGTGCGTGACATCGGTAATGTAGAGCACACCGTGCGAATCCGTCACGATTCCGTCCGTGTTGCCACCGACAGCACCAAGATCACGAATCTCCGTGGCGATCTGCTCATCTGTCGCACCGCGCAGCCTAAGAACGGCGGTCGAAACCGAACGTGCGCGTGTTCCTGTCGTCACGGTCCAATACAGCGTCGCACCGTCCGGCGACAGCGCGATACCATTGATACCTATCAGCAGCGGCTTTTCCGGCCATACTTCAACGCCATGGGAGACGACCTTTACCCCAGCTTCGACCTGCAAATACGGATGCCCGTCCAGCACACGTCGCGCCGTGCCTGACGCAAAATCGGCGACGATCAGTCCGACCTTGTTATGCGGTGAACTGCGCGAGCCACTGTCGGAAACATACGCGATGCGCCTGTGTTCGTCGACGACGATGTCGTTGAGGAAGCTGCCGGCACGATCGGCCACACCGTCGAGGGCGATGCGCTTCACGATTCGTCCGGATTTCAAATCGAACACCACGATTTTCTGGGCTCCAGCAGGTGCCTCCGATTCCCCGGCAACGAACCCCATGTCAAGTGCCCAGAGCCAGTCGTTTTTCCGATCGACGTAGAAGCCCAGCACGTTGCGCAAATGCTCGCTCGGAGCAGTTGCTGTGGAATTGCCTTCCATTGACGGAAATGGCGTCAGTCGCGCCGGGCCGGTAGTTGCCCGAGTATCCAGCCTGCTTAGCGTCGCCGGTGTCGACGCGGCGACGAACCGCGGGGTACTCACATATGCGGTACCGCGTGCGTCGAAATGAAGCCCGGCAATCGGCGCATTGACCGAGCCAGCGAACGGCGCGGGATCCCCACCGTCTTTCGGAATCTCCCAACTTACTCCGGCGTAGCTTCGCCAGCGTTCAAGCCGGGTATCGGCCACCGCAGTCGCTGCGGTCGCGCAACTGATGAAGGCAATTGCGAAAGCAAATGGCGTAACTCGACTCAAGCGCTCGAACATGATGAAGGATGGTGAATTCGTTAGATGCGGTTATGCGACTTGATGCAGATGCAGCAATTTGAAGGTTTCGATCCATTGACCGGCGGTCGCGCGGAATGCGTCCATCAGCGGGCTGCGCATGTGGTACTCCCACGACGCGCGGTCCGCCCATTGCTCAAAAAAGACGACCATCCCCGGCTGATCCAGCGATTCATGCAGTTCGTAACTGAGACAGCCGGGCTGGTGGCGCGCCATCTCGACGAGTTCCTGCTGGGCTTGAACCAGCGCCGCTTCGCAACCGTGCTTCGCCTCTACGAGTGCGACAATGACGTGGGCTGACATATCGAGGCACCTGTTCACAGAATCGACCGAAAAGTGCCGCCTTCGACGCGCACCGCAGCACCGTTGGATGCGGCACCCAAAGGACTGACCAGCAACGCCACTATGGCGGCAATCTCGTTGGCCTCGATCATGCGGGCGATCAGTGAACTCGGACGATACGTGTCGAAGAAGTGGGATTCGATTTCCGCATCGGTCATATCGGGTCGTGGCGCGGTCTGCCGCAAATACGCGACGATGCCTTTGGAGCGCGTAGCGGACGGCAGTACGCTGTTGACGGTCACACCCGTACCCTTCGTCAGTTCGGCCATTCCGCGCGAGACCGCGAGCTGGGCCGATTTGCTGACACCGTAGTGCACCATGTCCGGCGGCGTGAACGCCCCGACTTCGCTGGACATGAAGATGACACGCCCCCAGTTCTTCGCAAGCATGCGAGGAAAGTAATGACGTGACAGCCGTACGCCCGACATGACGTTGACATCGATCATTCGCAGCCATTCGTCATCAGTGATCTCGGCGAAGGCCCTGGATTCGTAGTAGCCAAGGTTATTCACGAGAATATCCGTATCCGGCTGCGCTTCGATCAGTTCCGCGACACCTCGCTTGCCGCTCACATCGGCGACGATTCCGCGCACGCTGCCGCGGTGCGCGGTAGCGGATATCTCGGCGACGGCGGTGTCGAGTTTGTCACGCTGACGCCCGGTGATCGTGACCGACACACCTTCGCCGGCCAACGTTCGTGCAATGGCCATGCCGATGCCAGCGGTGGCGCCGGTGACGATGGCAGTTTTACCTTCAAGTTGCAGATCCACCGTTTGCTTCTCCCTTGCTCGTCGAAGGACCGGCTACGCCGGTCCATTGCGTGGCATTACTTCAGCCGCTTCAGCATCTCGCCCGCGACGTCGAGTGCGGAGGCCGGATTCTGACCGGTGATCAATTCGCGGTCGGTCACCATGTGCGCGGTAAATGGCACCTCGTTGCTGCTATAGATGCCGCCGGCCTGCTGCAGCGCGGTCTGCGGATAGAACTTCATCACTCCGCCGCCAAGCAGTCCTTTTGCCTGCTCCTCTTCCGCGTTGCTGATCACCGTCATGCGGTAACCGGAATAGATCCATTTCGGGTAGCTGCCGCTCGCGTTCCCCGAGGCGAGCTTTCGTGCAAAGCCCTGTGCATCGGGCAGGGTCGACAGCAACGCAATCGGACCATGACAAACGAGCGCCGTGGTCTTGCCGCGCGCGTGAAAATCGGCCAGCAGTCGGCCCACCGCGGGGCTGGTCAGAAGATCCTGCATCGGCGCGTGGCCGCCGGGAACATAGACGGCATCGAAGTGCCCGTAACCGATCTGCTCCACCCGCGACAGACTGATCACGGGAGAGTGCGAGCGCGACGTGATTTGCAGCTTGTCGAGCAAAGCCTGGTAACCGCGCATCGCCTTTTCGTCGCCGTTGAAGTACATCTTGTCGGCAGACGTCGCATCCATCGTGGGCGCGTTGCCCTCGGGCGTGGCGAAGGTCACCTGGTGGCCGGCATCAAGCAAGGCTTTCACGGGCTGCATCAGTTCGTTCAGGTAGAAGCCCGTCGCGAAGACCTTGCCGTCCTTCAGATCGAGGTGATCGGAATCCGACAACACCACGAGCACGTTGGCCGCGTGAGCGCTGTACGCTGCAATGCCGAGCATGGCGGCAACGGCGAGCTTGCGCATCGAATGCATAGCGTTCTCCATGGGGAATTTCAGGCCTGCCCTGAGTGATTCAGCAACAGATAACGGATCGCCGCGCCAACGCCGGAAGCCGACTGCGGGTTCTGGCCGGTCACGAGACGTCCGTCGACGACGACCTTCGCCGTCCAATTCGGTACGGGATGGTGATGCGCGCCGCGCTGTGTCAACGTGCTCGCGAGCAGGAAAGGCACGACGCGATCGAGTTGAACCGCGCGCTCCTCGTCATCCGTGAATGCGCTGAGGTTCTTGCCGGCGACCAGGTACGTTCCGTCGCCGAGGGTCACATCCACCAGCGCGGCGGGGCCATGACATACCGCGCCGATCACACCGCCTGCCTCATAGACCGCGCGAGTCACCTTTTGCACGTCGGGATTGCCCGGAAAATCCCACATCGCACCGTGACCGCCTGCAAAGAAGACAGCCGCATATTTCGACGCGTCGACATCGCCCAGTCTCTGCGTGTGGCGCAGCGCGTCGCGGAAAGCACTGTCGTTCCAATAGCGCGCGTTGACTTCGTCCGTCAGGTCAAGCCCGTCGACGGGCGGCTCGCCGCCCAGAATCGACGCGAATTCGACCGGGATGCCGGCCGCGTCGAGTTCGGCAAGCGGATGCGTCACTTCGCCGAGATAAAACCCGGTCGGCTCGCCGGTCGAGCCTTTCGTCGCGTGGCTCGTGAGTACGAACAGCACGGACAAGTCCTGCCGGTCGCGATGTTCACTATTCATGGTTCGCTCCTCGATTTCAGTGGGTGACCCGACGACGGATCACAATGCGCCCACTTTATTTGGCTCAATGGAGGAGATAAACTGAGTCAGAAGTAAATCTTCTGTTCTCCGGAGGACAAGATGGGGCGAAGATTCGACCATCTCGGTGATGTGGAAGCGTTTGTCACGGTAATTGAAAAAGGCTCGATGACCGCCGGCGCGGTGGCCTTAGGCAGCACACCTTCGGTTCTGAGCCGAGCTATCACGCGCCTGGAGACTCGGCTGGGTGTGCAATTGCTGCGTCGTTCGACCCGACGGTTGAGCCTGACGGAGCAAGGCAGGCTCTATCTGGAACAATCGCGCGCAGCGTTCTTGTTGATCGACGATGCCGAGCGCGCCATTCAGGGGCAGGACGGCGCGCTGACAGGTCATGTCCGGCTCAGCGTACCGACGACGTACGGACACTATCGTCTGCCACCGCTGCTTCGGCAGTTCACGCAGCAACACCCGCAGGTTCGCGTGGAGTTGAATATCGCGAACCGGAACGTCGATCTGGTGGCCGAAGGTTTCGATCTGGCGATCCGGCTAGGCGCATTGCCCGACAGTGGACTGGTCGCGCGCAAGCTCGAAGATGCAGCGTTATGCCTGGTAGCGTCGCCCGATTACATCGCCAATGCTGGCATTCCGGAAAACGTGGCCGATCTGGAGCGCCACCTTTGCTTGCCTTTCATGCTGCCCAGCAGCGGCCGTATCGCACCGTGGGTGTTCCAGGACGGCGGTCAGGACATCGACTGGCTGCCGCCTTCGAACGTCGCGGTCTCCGACGATGTGCTGGGTGTCGTTTCAATGGCGCAGAGCGGCGCCGGCATCTGCCAGACCTATGATTTTATTGTTCGGGACCGGATTCAGGCCGGAACTCTCGTCGAACTGCTGCCCCACCTCCGTGGCCGCACACGGCCGTTTTCTGTGATTTATGCGCCTCATCGTCGCTTGTCTGCGGCATCACGGGCCCTGATCGACATGCTTGTCGCGTCTACCCCCGATTCATCCAAATGAAAGCAGAATGATGGTTGATGGACTCTCAGCGCTCAGCACGGGTTCGGGAAATTCGAACGGCTCACTGATTGCCACGGTTGAACGACACCAATGAATGCAAGTGGCGTAGCGGCTTCATGCAACGATTCGAAGCACGTTGAAATCAGCCTGAAGCCCGCATGTCTTGAGGCTTTTCGTATTCGGGCGGTTACGCGCGTTTGATTTGCTTGATCAAAAAATCGACCATATCTCGCTGTGCGTTGTCAAGAATATCGCCGGTGCCGACTAGCGCAAGCTCTGACGGTGGCAATGGAGGCAAATCGGTGCAGACTCGATGCTCCGGCAAGATCGCAGACTTCGGTAGCACCGAGATAGCCAGACCTGCGGCGACCGCTGCCTGAATCGCAGTAAGGCTTTGGCTGCCAAACGCTATGCGCCAGGCACGCTGCGCCTTGTCGAGACTGCGGATCGCCCGCTGACGGTAAATACATCCGTGGGGAAAAAGCGCAAGCGCGATCGGCTCATCCGAATCCGGCTTCGGGGGATCAGCATCCCGCCCCCGCACCCAAGCAAGCGACTCCGGCCAAGCCGCGAAGCAGTCGCCTCTGCCGGGTTCCCGCTTGACGAGTGCTAGGTCTATTTCCCTCGCGGCAAGCTTGCCTTGCAAATCCGCGCTCATACCCGCCGACGTTTCAAGCCTCACATCCGGTCGGACCTTCAGAAAACCCGAGAGTATTGCCGACATGCGCCGCGCATCGAAGTCCTCCGGGACCCCGATTCGAACCGGCGAAAGCTTGACGTCGCGCTGGAGCACCTCGCGGGCTTCCTGCGACAACGCCAGCAGCCTCCGCGCGTACTGCGCGAGCAAGACACCGTGTTCGGTGGCAACGACATGATTCCCCGAACGGTCCCTGAGCAGCAGCGGGCGACCTACCGACTCTTCCAGCTTTCGCACCTGCTGGCTAACAGTCGACTGCGTGCGATGAACACGTTCGCCTGCACGAGTGAAGCTGCCTTCATCAACGACGCAAATCAGCGTCTTCAGTAGCTCGAGATCAAACATGGTCAGTCATTTGAAATTTAAATATCCATGATTTTATTATCTAATTTCTAAATATGAGACCTTCTGCCTATGATGCGAATGTCTTCTAGCCAAACAGGAACAATGATGTCACTGAAAGATACGAGTCGGCCACAATGGCTGACATTCGACTGCTACGGCACGCTCATTCAATGGGACGAAGGTTTGCTGGCAGCGGTACGCGAGATTCTTGGAAAACGGCAGGCAACGGAGGTCGACGCATCCAGATTCATCGAGGTTTACGACCGGTATGAACATGAGCTCGAGCAGCAATCGCCCCACCGCACCTTCCGTCAGGTTTCCGGCCAGGGCCTTCGACTTGCGCTGGAGGAATTCGGGCTTGCCGGGAGCGAAAGCGACGCCGCAGTGCTGACTTCGAGGATTGCGGCGATGCCACCGTTTCCCGAGGTCGTCGGCACGCTAGGGAAGTTGAAAGCAATGGGATACCGTCTGTGTATTGTCTCGAATACGGACGACGACATTATTGCAGGCAACGTAGCACAACTTGGCGGCTATATCGACAGGGTCATTACTGCACAACAGGCCGGGGCCTACAAACCAGCACGTCGGCTGTTCGATTACGCGCACGAACAGCTTGATGTATCGAAGGACGACGTTGTTCACATTTGCGCCAGCCCGCATCTGGACCATGCAGCGGCGCGAGACATCGGATTTCGTTGCGTGTGGATTGATCGAGGCACGGGTCGAAAATTGCTGCCGGACTACACTCCAGACGCGACGTTACAGACGCTGCACGAAGTACCGGAACTCTTTGCTACGCTCGACTGGTAGTCCATTGTCCCGTTACCCCGATCACGGCTTGCCCAAGTGCATGCAATATTGCCGGAAGAAGCGACGCGTTCCGATCGGGGTACATCACACACGCTTCTCATCATCGACATACTGATCGCGGTCCGGCACATAAACCCTGATCCCAGAACGACACGTAACGATTTGCATCCGGTGACCCGAAACGTCGACGCTGAATCCCGACGCAAATCAGGATGACTCTCGCTCCAGGACTGCCCCGCTCCACCACCCATCTTGCTCCGCTTCCGACACCGGCAAGAACCCGTTGGTTTCCCAAGATCACTTGTCGGACCGGCCGCTGAAAAACTTGATCGGCATGGTGCCGGTCTACTTGGTAAGGCGACTGAGACTTCTCTCTTTGAGCCGTTGAAGGGCGCTCAGGTCGGATCCTCTTGCTCCCGATGCCAAAGGTCGTGGATGCTTTGCTTGCAACGCGCTCCAACTTCCAACGATGGCCTCAAGCTCAGTGCGCTCCAGCACAAACGCATTCTGCCGACTCATGCGGCTGGATCATCTGCATGATTGGTCCCGGTACTGGCCTCGACACATCCGATCGCAATCAGTCGGTTCGGTCGATGCGAATGTCCGGACTTTCAGGACACGAAGGCGTGAGAGGCAAGTCGTGTGATATCACTCCCTGCATTGCTCGTTTCGACCAGCATCGTCGGCATGCCGCACTTGTTCACGAGGTTACTCACCCAGATACGCAGCCCGCACCTTCGGATCGTCGAGCATCTGCTTCGCGTCGCCTTCCATCGTGACCGTGC
>NZ_QTPU01000050.1:0-38473 GCF_003857805.1 Burkholderia sp. Bp9099 | reverse complement strand
GGCGACCAGTTCGATCAGCTCGCTGTCCACCTCGACCTCGACGGGCATCAGCTCGCTGTCGACCGGCTTGTCCTCGGCGACCAGCTCGATCAGCTCGTTGTCGACCTCGACTTCGACCGGCATCAACTCGTTGTCCACGGGCCTGAGTTCGACCGATAGCACCGTGGCATCGCTCTCGACCTCCACGTCGACCGGCCTGTCCTCGGCAACCAGCTCGATCAGCTCGCTGTCCACCTCGACCTCGACGGGCCTGTCGTCCGCGACCAGCTCGATCGGCTCGCTGTCCACCAGCCTCAGCTCGACCAACAGCTCGCTGACGTCGTTGTCCACGTCGACCGCAAGCAGCGTCACGTCGCTGTCCACGGGCCTGAGCTCGACCGACAGCTCGGTGGCGTCGCTGTCCACCTCGACGTCGACCGGCCTCTCGTCGGCGACCAGCTCGATCAGCTCGCTGTCCACGTCGACCTCGACCGGCCTGTCGTCGGCAACCAGCTCGATCAACTCGTTGTCCACGTCGACCTCGACCGGTCTCTCGACGGCCACCAGCACGATCCTGTCGCTGTCCACTTCGACCTCGACGGGTCTCTCGACGGCCACCAGCTCGATCACGTCGCTGTCCACCTCGACCTCGACCGCGATCGAAGCCGCGAAGACGCACTACTACAGCGTCAACGACAACGGCACGCAGCAAGGCAACTACGCCAACGACGGCGCGACGGGCGTCAACTCGCTGGCAGCCGGCGTGAACGCCAGCGCGGCAGGCGCCAGCAGCGTGGCAGTCGGCGACGGCTCGAACGCGCAGACGGCGGGCGCGGTCGCCATCGGCCAGAACGCATCGGCCACCGGCGGCAAGGCGGTGTCGATCGGCTCCGGCAACACCGCGAGCGGCGACGGCGCGGTCGCGATCGGCGACCCGAGCATCGCGACGGGCACCGGCGCAGTGGC
Organism: Burkholderia sp. Bp9099; assembly: GCF_003857805.1. Classification (NCBI taxonomy): domain Bacteria; kingdom Pseudomonadati; phylum Pseudomonadota; class Betaproteobacteria; order Burkholderiales; family Burkholderiaceae; genus Burkholderia; species Burkholderia sp. Bp9099. Next base: position 37,528 of record NZ_QTPU01000050.1, on the reverse strand, counting down.
ACTGGGCGCGAACGACACGGCGACCGGCACCGGCGCAGTGGCACTCGGCAACGCGAACACGGCAACCGGCAACAGCGCGCTCGCCCTCGGCAGCGCAAACCAGGCCACCGCGGACAACACGATCGCGCTCGGCAATCAGGCGACGGCCAGCGCGATCGGCGCCCAGGCCTACGGCTCGAATGCGAAGGCCACGGCAACCGACGCCCTCGCCTTCGGCACGAACGCGCAGGCCAATGTCGCCAACTCGATCGCGATGGGCGCGAACTCGACCACGGGCAACGCCGTCGGCGTATCGAGCGTCACGGTGGGCGGCATCACGTACCCGGTCTACGGCACCTCGCCAGTGGGCGTCTTCAGCGTCGGCGCACCGGGTGCGGAACGCCAGATCACGAACGTCGCGGCAGGCCGGGTATCGGCCACCAGCACGGACGCGATCAACGGCAGCCAGCTCAACGCGACGAACCAGGCGGTCAACAGCCTGTCCACGTCGACCGCGTCGAATATCGCGTCGCTGTCGACCGGTATCGGTTCGCTGTCCACGGGCCTCAGCTCGACCAACAGCAACCTCACGTCGTTGTCCACGTCGACCTCGACGGCGATCAACTCGCTGTCGACGGGCCTCAGCTCGACGAACAGCAACCTCACGTCGTTGTCGACGTCGACCTCGACCGGCATCGGCTCGCTGTCGACCGGCCTGAGCACGACGAACAGCACGGTGGCTTCGCTGTCGACCGGCGTGACGAACCTTGGCGATCAGGTGAACCAGTTGTCGACCACGATCAACAACAACACGACACGTGCGGCGAACAACACCGGCATCGCGGCCGACATGAACGGCACCGGCAACGACCGGCCGACCGTCACCGCCGGCTCGAACTCGGTGGCGATCGGCGCGAATTCGAACGACGGCGGTCGCTCGAACGTGGTGTCGGTCGGCAGCGACACGCAGCAGCGCCAGATCACGAACGTCGCGCCGGGTACGCAAGGCACCGACGCGGTGAACGTGAACCAGCTGACGCAGGTGCAGACGACGCTGTCGACCGCCTTGTCCGGCCAGCAAGGGCAGATCAACGCGCTGGGTTCGCAACTGCAGCAGACCGACCAGATGGCGAAGCAGGGTATCGCGGCCGTCGGCGCGATGGCGTCGATCCCGCAGCTCGATCGCGACGCCAACTTCGGGATGGGTATCGGCACGTCGACCTTCCTCGGCCAGAAGGCGATGGCGGTCAACATGCAGGCGCGCATCACGGAGAACCTGAAGGCGTCGATCAACGGCGGCTTCAGCGGCGGTCAGAAGGTGATCGGCGCCGGCATGCTGTACCAGTGGAAGTAACCCGTCGCGCCGCCACGCCGCCGGCTCGCGAGCCGGCGGCGCCAGGGGGCCCCGACGGCAGGACGAGCCCGCCGCGCAACGCGCGGCGGGCTTCAGTCAACCCAAGTATTGAGGACGTAACCGTGAACAAACTCGCTCTTGCGCTCGCGCTTTCCGCGCTGGCCCTCGCCGCGTGCTCGACCGCATCCGGCCCGACCTTCAGTGCCTCCGAACTGCAGCCACGCGACGGCGTGCGCACCTTCCAGGTGGACTGCCACGGCCTGCTGTCGGGCCCGCAGACCTGCATGAAGGCCGCCCGCAAGATCTGCGGCGACCAGCCGGTGCGCACCGTCGATTCCGCCCGCGCGCTGCGCGACAATTCCGATCCCGCGACGCTGGTGTTCCAGTGCGGTGCCGCGCCGGCCCAAGCTGCGTCGGCGGCCGAGCCGGCCCCCGCGCCCGCCGCGGTCGAACACGTCAACCTCGCGGGCGACGCGCTGTTCGCGACGGGCATGGCCACGCTCACGCCGGCCGCGCGCGCGTCGCTCGACAAGTTGCTGAACGAACGCGAAGACCGCACGTACACGCAGGTGACGGTCACCGGCCATACGGATTCGGTCGGCAACGACGCCGCCAATCTCGCGCTGTCGAAGCGCCGCGCGGAAACCGTCGCAAGCTACCTGAAGGCACACGGACTGAAAGCGCAGGCCGTGTCGGTCACGGGCCGCGGCAGTGCCGATCCGGTCGCGTCCAACGCGACGGCCGAAGGCCGCGCGAGCAACCGCCGCGTCGAGATCTCGCTGCAGCGCTGAGCAGCCGGCCGTCGCGGCCCCGGCGCACCCCGCGCCCGCACGCGACGGCCTCGACCGGCAACGCGCAGCCACCCCGCCCGACCGCACCGACCCCGCTTCGCCGGGGCCCCGGCTCCCGCGCGGGCGGCTATGTCAAAGTTCGTCAGGCCCCCTCCACAAGACGGCGCCTTCCGTGCCACAATCGCCGCAGACAGCTGCCGAGGCGTTCCGCCCGCGTCGCGCGCCGTGACCCGCCCGACGACACACCGGAATCCGGCGGCCGCCCCGCGATCCGCGCCGCTCGACGCATATTCCGGCGCGCGCCGGCGCGAACACAACCACGACAATCCACGGCGCGCCGTTTCGCGGCCACGGCCGAACGCACGACGCCGCAGAGGAAACCAACCGGTGACGGACATCAATCAAGCCGCCTCGGGCGGCACCCGCAAGCAACGGCCGGCCGTCGGCATCTCGCTGTTTGCGCGGGACGGCCAGGCGATCTGGGAAAACGGCATTCACCAGAACATCGCGTTCCTCGCGATGATGCTCAAGCGCTCCGATCGCGTCGGCCCCGTCTATTTCCTGAACGGCGGCGACGCCAACGCGTTTCCGGCCGGGCTCGATCTCGACGGCCTCGACGTGCCGCTCGTGAAGCCTTCCGACGTCACGCACGACCTCGACGTCGTGATCGAGATGGGCGCGCAATTGCCGCTCGAATGGCGCAGGCACATGAAGGCGCTCGGCAAGAAACTCGTCGCCTTCTTCTGCGGACACGTCTACGCCGGCCTGGGTGAAACACCGATCTTCGGCAAGCCGTCGGGACACATCTTCAACGACACGCCGTTCGACGAAGTATGGCTGCTGCCGCAGTACGAGAAGACCGGCGCACCGATGCTGCAAACCCTGTTGCGCGCGCCGGTGCACCTGATGCCGCATATCTGGTCGCCGTACTTCCTCGATCGCCGCATCGCCGCGCTGGCGAGCGAAGGCCTGACGTTCGGCTATCGGCCCGGCCGTCGCCCGTGGAATCTCGCCACGCTCGAGCCGAACATCTCGGTCGTGAAGTCCTGCCACTACCCGATGCTCGCGTGCGACGAACTCTACCGCGCGCATCCGGACGCCGTGCAGCATCTGTTCGTCGTCAACTCGATGCACATGAAGGCCCATCCGACCTTCGTGCACTTCGCGAACAGCCTCGACCTCGTGCGCCATCACAAGGCGACGTTCGAGCCGCGCATCGACCTGCCGGGCTTCATGGCGCGCCACGCGGACGCCGTCGTGTCCCATCACTGGGAAAACGCGCAGAACTATCTGTACTACGACGTGCTGTATGGCGGTTATCCGCTGATCCACAACTCGACGCTGATCGGCGACGCCGGCTACTACTACCCGGACTTCGATTCCGCCGCGGGCGGCCGCGTGCTGCTCGATGCCTGGCTGCATCACGACGAGCAGCTCGACGACTACCGCGCGAAAGCCGACCGGCTGCTGCGGTCGGTCTCGATCGACAACCCCGCGAACCTCGACGCGTTCGTCTCGCGTCTGGTCGCCTGAACCGGAGAATACGCATGTCGGACTCCAATGCCCGTCAAGCGCCCGGCGAGGGCAAGCGTCTCGTCGTCGGCGTGTCGCTGTTCGTGCGCGGCGCCGGCCAGTCGCTGTGGGAAAACGGCATCTTCCAGAACTGCCTGCTGCTGATCCTGTTGCTGCGCCAGTCGCCGCTCGTCGCTGAAGCCGTGATGGTGAACGGCGGCGAACAGCTCGCCGATCCGCAGATGATGCTCGGCGAATGGGACGTGCCGCTGCTGTCGATGGACGAAGCGCTCGAGCGCTGCGACGTGCTGATCGAAATGAGCGCGCAGTTCGGCGCCGACTACCTGCGCGCGTTCCGCGACCGCGGCGGCAAGGTCGTCACGATGCGGGTCGGCAACGACTACGTGATCGACATCGAACGCGCGATGTTCGACAAGCCGTCGGGCTTCCTGTTCTCGGGCGCGCCGTACGACGCGGTCTGGACGATTCCGGAATTCGAGCGCTCGTGCCTGCACTATTACCAGACGGGCCTGCGCGCGCCGGTGACGATCGTCCCGCACATCTGGCATCCAATGCTGTTCGACAAGGCGCGCGCGACGCTCGGCGCCGGTTTGTCGTTCGGCTATCAGCCCGGCAAGCCGCGCTGGCGCGTGACGATGTTCGAGCCGAACATCTGCATGGTGAAGACGAGCATCATCCCGATGCTGGTGACCGAGGAAGCGTATCGCGCGAAGCCCGATTTCGTCGAATTCGTGCGCGTGTGCAATACGCTGCACCTGAAGGAGCATACGACGTTCGTTCATTTCGCGAAGAGTCTCGATATCGTGAACCACGGGATCACGACGTTCGAAAGCCGCTACGCGGTGTACGAGTTCATGGCCGCCTACGGCGACGCGGTGGTGTCGCACACGTGGGAAAACGCGCAGAACTACCTGTACTACGAACTGCTGTACGGCGACTATCCGCTGATCCACAACTCGCCGTTCCTCGGCAAGGCCGGGTATTTCTATCCGGACTTCGACTGCCAGGCCGGCGGCCGCGCGCTGCTGCAGGCATTTGCCGAACACGACGCGAATCTGGATGCATACCGCGAGCAATCGAAGCACGTGCTCGACTCGGTCAGCATCTACAACCCCGACAACGTCGCCGCGTATTCCGACGCGATCGCGTCGCTCTATCGCGACGCTTGACGCGCACCGTCCGCCCGGAGCCGCCGATGAAAATCAATGTCGCGATTACGATGAACGTGCAGCGCGACGCGACGCAGTCGATCTGGTACAACGGCGCGAACCAGCATTGCGTGTACCTGTACATGCTGCTGAAGCGCTCGCCGCTGATCGGCGAAGTGTGGCTCGCGCACGACGACGGCATCACCGACTACCCGCAGGCGCTGATGATGGACGCGTTCGGCGACGCGCTGCGCCCGCTGTCGGCGATCGTCCACCTGACCGACCTGCTGATCGAGATGAACGCGTTCGTCGACCCGTCGCACACGGACGCGGTGCGCCGGCGCGGCGGCAAGTGCGTGTCGTATCGCTTCGGCAACGACTACGTGATCGCGGTCGAGACGATCAATTTCGAGAAGAACAACTGGCGGCCGAACCCGAACCGCGTGCAGTTCGACGAGATCTGGACCAACCCGCAGCACATGCACACGTGCGCGGCCTACTTCCAGGCCGTATATCGCGCGCCGGTGATCGAGCTGCCGCACATCTGGTCGCCGTACTTCATCGAACGCAGCCTCGACGCCGACCCCGAGCTGAAGGCGCGCTTCGGCTACCGCAACCACGGTCCGGCCAAGCGCATCGCGTTCTTCGAGCCGAACCTGAACGTCGTGAAGAGTTCGATCGTGCCGATGCTGGCCGCGAACGCGTGCTACGTCGAGCATCCTGAGCTCGTCGAACACGTGTACATGACCAACACGTTCGACAAGAAGGAAAACGTCGCCTTCAAGCATCTCGCGCTCGGGCTCGAGATGGTGCGCGACGGCAAGGCGACGGCCGACGTGCGCGCGCCGTTCGTCGCGTGGGCCGCGCATCACACCGACATCGTCGTGTCGCACCATTGGGAAAACGGCCTGAACTACCTGCTGTACGACGCGCTGTACGGCAACTATCCGCTCGTGCACAACTCGCCGTTCCTGCGCGACGTCGGCTATTACTACCCGGACTTCGAGATCTTCGACGCGGCACGCGCGATCGCGACCGCCGCGCAGACGCACGACGCGCGGCTCGACGACTACGCGGCAGCGGCCCGCCGCTGCCTGCAGCAGGTCGACACGCTCGCCGACCACAACGTCCGCGCGTATTCCGGGCAGATCCAGCGCCTGTTCGCCGGGCGCGCGCTCGGCTGACCGCGCCCGTTCGCCCTCCGTTCATGAAGCACACCGTCCGCCACTTCGTCGTGATCGATTCGATCCACGGCCCGTTCGTCATCGACCGGCACAGCACGCGGCAGGCCGACGCGCTGCTGGAGACCGGCCGGCCGCACAACCAGGGCGAACTCGACACGATCATGCAGGTGATCGACCAGTTGCCCGACGGCGCGCTCGCGGTGGACGGCGGGGCCAATGCCGGACTCGTCTGCGTGCCGATCGCGCAACGCTTGCGCGCTCGCGGCGGCCACGTCCATGCGTTCGAGCCGCGGCGCACGCTGTTCCATGCGCTCGGCGGCACCGTTGCGCTCAACCGGCTCGACAACCTTCATCTGCTGAACATGGGGCTCGCGAGCCGCAACGGCACGATGACGGTGCCCGACGTAGACGGCGGGCACCCCGCCGGCGCCGAACCGGCCGCACGCGTCGACGCGCACGCGGCCGACGGCACGCCCGCCCCGACCGTCAGGCTCGATTCGCTCGGCCTGCCGCGCCTCGATTTCCTGAAGCTCGACATCGACGGGATGGAGATCGACGCGCTGCGCGGCGCGCGCCTGCTGATCGAAACGCATCTGCCGTGGTGCTGGATCGCCTGCCGGAACGCGGATGACGCACGCGTCATCGATACGTTCGCCGGCCTCGATTACACGTTCTACCGGTTCGACGGGCCGAATCTGTTGTGCGTGCCGAACCCGCACTGGGACCGGCAACGCCTGTTCATCTCGGGCGAGCCCGTCGGCCGCGTATCCGCCCGCGCAAACGATGACGCGAATGCCGCCGTGTCAGCCGAGACCGACGACGCGCCCGAAACGCACTGGAACCGCGCGCTCGACCACGAATCCCGCTGCGAATGGGGCCACGCGATCGCCCGCTGGCTGTGCGCGCGCGGCCGGGGCCTCGACGACGATGCGATCGCGTTCCAGCTCGCGTCGTGCTACGGCTTCGCCGGCGCGCCCGATGCCGGGCTCGCGGCACTCGAACGCATCGGCGAACCGGCCGCGCTGCCCGACGCGCTGCGCGGGCGCGTCGAACTCGCGCGCTCGGCGCTGCTGCTGCGTGCCGGCCGACGCGACGAAGCCGCGCGCGCGACCATCGCCAGCGAGAACGTGCTGACGGCCGCACGGTTCGGGCTGCCGACGGAACGGCTCTACGACGGCCAGCCGCTGCACGGCAAGCGGCTGCTCGTGATCAGCTACGGCGGGGTCGGCGACCAGCTCCAGTACGCGCGCTACCTGCATGCGCTCGACGCGCTCGACGGCGTGGCGGTGACGGTCATCGTCCCCGCCGCGCTGGCCGACCTGATGCGCCATACGTTCCCGCGCATCGAAGTCGTCGCCGCACACGGCGCGTGGGTCGACACGTCGCAGATCGCTCACGACTACTGGTGTTCGTTCCTGGTGCTGGCCGCGCAGTTCGGCTACGCGCCGGCACCGGCCGGCGCGCCGGCCGCCTACCTGTCGTGCCCGCCCGAACGGGCGGCGGCATGGCGCGAACGCGTCGCGCGCGACGGCAACGCGCCGGGCACGCGCCGCATCGGCCTCAACTGGCGCGGCCGCGACGAAAGCGATGCGCGCTTCCTGCGCGCGGCCAGCCTGCGCGACCTCGCACCGCTCGCGCGGCTGCGCGGCCATGCCGCGTACTGCATGAACCGCGACATCGCCGCACAGTCCGAGCCGTCGGATCTGCCGGTCACGTTCCCGCATCACGCGATCGGCGATTTCAGCGATCTGGCCGCACTGATGCTCGCGATGGACGCCGTGGTCACCACCTGCACCGCGCACATCCACCTGGCCGGCGCGCTGGGCGTGCCGGCCGTCCTGCTGCTGAGCCCGAAAGCCGATGCGCGCTGGGAAACCGGCTCGCGTACCGCGCTGTACCCGGGCATCCGGATCGTGCGCGCCGCGCATCCGGGCCGCTGGGACGATGCGGTCGACCGTGCGCTGGCGCTCGTGCTGGGTGGATTCGGGAAGGATTGACGAGTGACCTTGCCGCGCGACGCAACCGGCAGTACTCCTGAAGAGTATGACGAGAACCTGACGAGGACTTGATGCGCGAACCGGCGTCAAGCCGGCACACGCTGCCCGCGTCGCTCGGCGAACGCACGGCCATGCCGCCGGCCGATGCGCGCAAGCCTCGCGAAACAACGTGCCGCCGCGGGGCCGACAGCGCCGGCCTGTTGCGCCAGGCTGCCCGATACGCCGCATGCGATCGCCGAATCGTCGCCGCAAGCGCCCGCGAACACACCGGCGAAATAGTGTCGCGCCGCGCGCTCGCGACCGTCGGCATCGAGCGGCTTCATCCGGTGAATGTGTTGCGAGACGTCCTTCAGGCCGTGGAGAAACGGCATGACGTCGACCGGTGCAACGGTCGCGTCAATCGCGTCGGCGCCGAGTTGCTCCAGCATCTCGGCCAGTTCGGCGATCGCGACGAGCTCGCGCGCATCGGCCGCCTGCGTGCCCGTTCCGTGCCCGGCCTTCTTCGTCGCCGCCATGCCCACGCCCCTATTCAATTCTTCGTTGTCCGATGCCGGCGCGCCGCGCCCGCGCCGCAGCGTCATGCGGCGGCCGGTGACCGCCATGTAAAGCGGATGCCCTGCGCCCATGAGACGCCGGAATCCAGGATGATCTGCCGGTCGATCTCGTTCTCCACGCCTTCGACGACGACGTGCCGCGCGCTTTCGTGCGCGAACGCGATCAGCCGGCGAAACTGGTAGCGCCCGATCGCGTTGCGCTTGATCAGCGACAGGACCGACCTGTCGAGCTTCACGATGTCGGGATTGCCGACCACCAGGTTGTTCAGCGCGCTGAAGCCGACGCCGAAATCGTCGATCGCGACGCGGCACCCGGCCTGGCGGAACCGGTTCACGAACGACCGGCCCGCGACGGGGTTCAGCGGCCCCGTCTCGGTGATTTCGACGACCAGCCGCGCCGCGACCGACGGCTCGCGCTCGAGCCGCCTGAACAGCGCGAGCCACGCGTCGTCCACGACCGCGCTCGTCGCCGTGACGTTGCAGCCGTACACGGCCTTCGGATCGGCGCGCAGCGCGTCGATCGTCCGGCCCACCACGAGCCGGTCGAACCAGCGCATCAGCCCGAGCGATTCGAGGCGCGGCAGGAACGCGAGCGGCGGCAAGACATCGCGCGCGCCCCAGCGCAGCCGCGCGAGGCATTCGTGATACAGCACGCCGCCCGACAAATCGGCGCGGCAAACCGGCTCTCGCGCGAATCCGAGCCGGCTTTCGACGAAACTGCGTACCGACGCAAGGTCGGGGTGATCGTCAGGCGCGCCGAATACGAGATCGATCTCGTCCCGATTCGCTACGCTGTTCGCCTCCAGGCGAGGTTCGACCGCATTCATCCGGCGCTCCGGCAATTGTCGGACCGCCGATGACGGCCCGCGCTCTCGATACATGTGGCGCGAGCCGACCACGACGCGCACCACCGCCTACCCGGCCCAACCTCTTTTTCGATCTTTTTCGGGAGCGTACTTTTTATTCCGGCGTGCCGTCAAATCAGATATTGTCAATGATATTCAAACACCGAAAATACACCACACGCGCACGTCGACAACAGTGCGACAGGTTACACAAAAACGTCGACGATACTCCGACCGATACTGGTTATTTGCCCCATCCGAACATCTTCGGGTGAATCGATTTATCGCAAGACCCGTTTCAAAAATCGGATGTTTGAAATATCATATGACAAATGCGCGCCAGCGAAACGCGACCCGGACCCGACGGCCGGATTCCTCGCAACTGCTGGCAAACCGTGCAGCCATTGCATTGCGACGACGCATTCGGTCTCCACAGAATTCAATTTTACCGTTTCAAACGATATTGAAAATATTTGAATGATAATCCGGCTGATTTGAACGACAATAATTAAGTCGAATTATACGACAACCATCCATCGAAAGATATTTAACAATCTTTCCGACTAGTTAACCTATAAAATTATTTTTGACGGACTTCCCTCGGAGCCGTCAAATTCGTGCCTTCAAAAACCGTCGAATCTCCCCGGTTCGGCGGTTTCTTTTTTAACGGCTCATTTCTTCAGACATTAACCCGGGTCAATCCGGTTGACGGCAGGCGGCGAAATCGAGCCGACCGCCTCGATCGCGCAAATCGCGATCGAATGCACCCGCTGGCCGCAGGCGGCGGCGCGTGCCGCGTCGTGCTGCCTTATGCCGCCGTCGCGCCGATCAGGTTCGCGAGCAGCGCATCGTAGTCTGCGACGAGCGCGGGGTTCGCCGACGTATAGCGGCGCAGGATCTCGCGCTGCCGCCGCGCATACCCTTGCCAGTCGTCGTCGTGCGTATGCAGCACGTGCAGCAGCGCCTCGGTGCCCTTCTGCACGTCGTTGCCAGGATAGTAGTAGCCGAGGTCCGGCACGAGGCTCGCGTTGTGCACGAGCGGATAACCCTGCCAGCACACGTCGAAATAGAAATAGTTGAGCGGGTTCGCCCATTGATGCGACACGACGATGTCGGTCATGTCGGCCAGGAACAACGGCGTGTCGAAACGCCCGACGAAGCTCGCCTTGCCCGCGCGCACGATGTCCAGGTAGTTCATCAGCGTCACGAACTCGGGGCTGTTGTGCGCGAGGCGATCGGCGTTCGTCACGTGCGTGAAGCAGATCGCGTCGGGGTCGCGGCGATACGCCTCGTCGATGATCAGCATCGGATACATGCAGAACTTCACGACGTTGTGGTTCGGCTCCATCACCGTCAGCCGCTTGCCCGGTTCGCTGCGCGGCCGGTATTCGCCACGCTCCGGCAGCGATTGCGCACGCGCCTCCAGACACATCGGGTCCCACACGAACGGCACGACGCGCCCCGGGCAACGGCGCAGCGACTGCAGGAACGGCAACGACGACTCCGCGATCTGCGGAATGGCCCACAATTCGTCGTAGCCGCGGTTGATGAACAGCGAATCCCACATGCGGCGGCCGAACAGTATCGATTCCATCGAGGTGATGTACTCGAAGCCGCAGCAGTAGCTGACGATCTTCGCGCCGCGCGCCTTCAGGTAGGCCGTCTGCTCGCCGTCGATCTGACCGCCCAGCTCGATCACCACGTCGAGCGCATCCTTCATGTCGGCGAACGCGCGCGTGTCGTATACGCGGCGATCCCAAGGCAGCGCGTCGGTAAGCGCCACGTCGGTCGTGTTGACCAGCGTCACGCGATACCCATGCGGCGACGCCATCAACAACTTCGCGAGAAACAACGCGTTCTGCTTGATGCCGTTGATCCACAGGCTTTCGTCGGGGGCGCGCAGGCCGATCGTGATACCGATGCGCAGGCCGTTCAGGGCAGGAGACTTCATCTCGTCGGCGGGGGCGTGATTGAATGGATGCAGTGTAGCTCACGGCAATGGCCACGTGAGCAATCCGCCAGTCTAGCGGAGCGCCGGCCGCCAGACTGTCAGGCATGGTCATACGCGATGCGGCAGCGTTTACAATGGAACAGGAGCCGGTTGTTGGCCCGACACGCGCGAATTGACCGACACTGGAGCACCAGGGCGGATGATCATCAATTTGAACGAATCGCAAATCCGCGCCCTGGGCCAAGTGCGCGCCGTCCTCGACGGCACACGGACGCTCGACTTTGCACCCGCCGCGTGCCCTCACGAACGTCGCGAATGGGTCGCGTCCGTGCTGCGGCGCTTTCGCTACGATCAGCTCAAGCGGCCTCACCGCGGGCTCGTGCTGCGCTATCTGCGACGCTTTAGCGGTTTCAGCCGAGCTCACATGACACTGCTGGTACAGCGCTGGGTTCAAGGGCCAAGGCTCGCGTGGCTGAAGGGCACGCCGGCGAATGCCTTCGCCCGTCGCTAAACCGATGAGGACATCATCGCCGTGCACCGGGCTCCCGCGCCAGAGCTCCCTTTAACGATCGTCCCCCAGGAACTTCTCTTCTTCCAGGCTCCTTTTCGCTTTTGGAAAGTACCGACGCAACACGCGATGCTTTCGCACCGGTTATATCCTCCATCGTCCGGTCTCGATTGCAGACTCCATCATTTTAATGGTCAGCGGACGCTCCAGTATTTTATCCCTGGCGCCGGCACTGAACGGAGATCTCAGCACCTCCATCAAAAACTGACCGAATCGCATTTTTCTCGACGGATAGTAATAATCTATATCGAAGTCCGACATATCAACACCGAATTCATCCGAAAGCCTTCTCATTAGCCGCAACATAGCCCGATCGGAAATTTCGAGATCGACACAGAGATCTGTTTCCGGAGAAATTTCGAGCTCGCCCCACAATGGTGAGTCAGCTTCATCCCGCACCATCTCGATTAGACGAGCATCCATTAGATGCGATCCTCCGGCTTGACCAAGTCATTGTACTTGACTGCAGAACGATACATTATGATCGATATGTCGGCAGCGGTAATAACCCATCCAACCACCGGCACGGCCCGCCCGACAAATACACCGAGTTCCCTGGTAAATTTGACCTTCAGAAGCACAAGACTCTTGAATGACGTCACCGTCGGCAAAATTTTGTGCTTGACCTCATAAGGCAGCAATCTCCGCGAAACCCGCGATGCGATCGAGGTTCCCTTGACCGCTCCGCCAAACTTTCCCCTTGTCGGCACGAATCGTTGCCCCAGCAAAATCATTGCGATCCCGACCGCGTCGTCGATACCCAATTCATCGCAGGCTACGTCGATAACAATCAGGAAAAAAAGTTCTGGTGGCGTAAGGTTTCCATGCACCCCGTAATTATATTTCTTCGTCATCTCGATTCGTCTCTCGGCAACGCTCATTTGATGAGTGTGCAGCGCACATGCTGCACCCCGGCTGTTACCGTAGCCTAATCACTCGAACGCGGGCAGGAAGATGCGACCACTTCTCGAGCCGGCCTGACCTTTTTGACGCTTGCAAACGATGGTTACTGTGGCTCGCCCCCCTTCATTTACAAGAGGAAGAAGCCGGCTTGGCTTGACGAAGCAGCCCGGACAAGCCGGCTGTCAATTCTTCAACAACCGTTGCAGCAAACGACCAGTGCGAAACGGTGCCGCTGTGCCGCCGGTCAACAGTTGGAAACAGTTGAATTGTCAAAAGCCTCGACAGCGTTGCGTGCGTATCATTGTTTTTTTCTGCAGGCAACGAAAGCGACCGTCAACGCGAAATGCGGATATCGTCCTGATGCATTTGCGTCGGACATCCCGCTACAGGATGCTGCCGTAACGATTCAGCAGCACGAGCCACGATGGCCGGCGTCGGTCACCGCTGCGACGCCGGGCCTTTTTCTGCATCGAAGCGCGGAGCTTGCGCCATCCGTGAGAGTCGGCAGCGGCTCTCACGCACACACGTCACTCAATCTTCCGCCATCATCAGCAACTGCGCGCCATCCGCGACCTGGTCGCCGACGCCGTACAGCACTTCCGCGACGACACCCGCGCCGGGCGCGCCGATCGTGTGCTCCATCTTCATCGCCTCCATCACGATCAGCGGCGTGCCGGCCTCGACCTTCTGGCCCGGCTCGACCAGCACCGCGATCACCTTGCCGGGCATCGGCGCAGTGAGGCGGCCGCCGCCATGCTCGGCATCGCCCGCGTGCGCGAGCACGTTGCGCCATTCGAAGGTCTCGGCGACACCCTGCGTGAACACGTGGAAACTGTCGCCGTCCGCATACACGCGGCCGCTGCTGCGCACGCCGTCGAGCGTCACGTCGAAGTCGAGCGGCGTCGCGCCGCGCGTCCACGCGAACGGCTGCGCGGCCGCGTCGCCGGTGGCGAGGCGCGTGCTGCCGCCGTCGTCCTCGTAGGTGACCGTCACGTCCGCTTCGCGATCGGGCGCATGCCATTCGAGCGTGCGGCGATAGCCGCCGTTCAGCCGCCAGTCCGGCAGCGCGCCCCACGGCGACGCGCCTTCCCGTGCGGCCGCGCCGCGTTCGCGCGCGAGCAGTGCCGCGCAGGCCAGCGCGAGCGTCGCGCGCGGCGGCTGTTGCGGTGCGAACAGCGCATCGTGGTTGCGCTCGATCAGGCCCGTGTCGAGATCGGCGCTCGCAAACGGCCCGCAGGTGACGATCCGCTGCAGGAACGCGGCATTCGTGTGCAGGCCCACCACCTCGCAGGCCCGCAGCGCGCGCAGCATCCGGCCGAGCGCTTCCGCGCGGTCCGCGCCGTGCACGATCAGCTTCGCGATCATCGGATCGTAGAACGGCGTGATCGCGTCGCCCTCGCGCACGCCGCTGTCGACTCGCACCGGCGCGCCGATCGCGAACTCGACGCCTTCCGGCAGCCGCAGGTGCTTCAGCGTGCCGGTGGACGGCAGGAAGCCGCGCGCCGGATTCTCCGCGTAAAGACGCGCCTCGATCGCATGACCCTGCACGCGCAGTTCGTCCTGCTTCAGCGGCAGCGGCTCGCCCGCTGCGACGCGCAGCTGCCATTCGACGAGATCGAGCCCCGTGACCATCTCGGTGACCGGATGCTCGACCTGCAGGCGCGTGTTCATTTCCATGAAGTAGAACGCTTCGCCCGTCATGATGAACTCGACGGTGCCCGCACCGACGTAATTCACCGCGCGCGCGGCCGCGACGGCCGCCTCGCCCATCGCCTGGCGCACGTCTTCATGCAGCCCCGGCGCCGGCGCTTCCTCGAGCACCTTCTGGTGACGGCGCTGCACCGAGCAGTCGCGATCGAACAGGTAGACGGTGTTGCCGTGCGTGTCGCCGAACACCTGCACTTCGACGTGACGCGGGCGCGTCAGGTATTTCTCGATCAGCACGCGGTCGTTGCCGAAGCTGCTCGCGGCCTCGCGCTGGCACGACGCGAGCGCCGCCGGGAAGTCCTCGGAGCGCTCGACCACGCGCATGCCCTTGCCGCCGCCGCCCGCGCTCGCCTTCAGCAGCACCGGGTAGCCGATCTCGTCGGCTTCGAGATGCAGGTTCGCCGCGTCCTGGTCGTCGCCGTGATAGCCGGGCACGAGCGGTACCGCGGCCGCGTGCATCAGCGCCTTGGCGGCAGCCTTCGAGCCCATCGCCGCGATCGCGTCGACCGGCGGCCCGATGAACGCGATGCCGGCCGCCTCGCAGGCATGCGCGAAATCCTCGTTCTCCGACAGGAAGCCGTAGCCCGGATGGATGGCCTGCGCACCGGTCGCGCGCGCGGCCTCGATGATGCGCTCGATGCGCAGGTAGCTGTCCGCGGCCGCCGCGCCGCCGATGTGCACGGCTTCGTCGCATGCGGCGACGTGCTTCGCGTTCGCGTCCGCGTCGGAATAGACGGCGACGCTCGCGATCCCGAGACGTTTGCACGTCGCGGCGACGCGGCAGGCGATTTCACCGCGGTTGGCGATCAGAATCTTGTCGAACATGGCTTCGATGTCGTCCGGAAAGTTAGGGGCACGCCGTCATTCACGCCACGAAGGCGTGCGTTTCTCGAGGAAGGACGCGATCCCTTCGCGCGCTTCCGCGCCGGCGCGGGTGCGCGCGATCCAGTCGGCCGTCTGCTCGATCAGCGTCGCGTCGAGCGGCCGGCCGGCCACGTCGGCGACGAGCCGCTTGCACGCCTGCACGGCGTCGGGGCCGTTCGCGACGAGCGTCGCGGCCAGCTTCGCGACCGTTTCGTCGAGCGCATCGGCCGGCACCGCGTCGTGAATGAAGCCGAGCGACGCGGCGCGCGCGCTGTCGAACACCTCGGCCGTCGTGAAGTAGCGGCGCGCCGCGCGCTCGCCCATCGCCCGCACGACGTACGGCGCGATCGTCGCGGGAATCAGCCCGAGCCGCGCTTCGGACAGGCAAAACTTCACGCCGTCGGCGGCGATCGCGATGTCGGCCGCCGCGACGAGACCCACGCCGCCCGCATACGCATCGCCGCGCACGCGCGCGATCACCGGCTTGCCGCAGCGATGGATCGCCTCGAGCATGCGCGCGAGCTTGCGCGCGTCGGCGCGGTTCTCGTCGTCCGAGTAACCGGCCATCTTCTTCATCCAGTTCAGGTCCGCGCCCGCGCAGAACGCCACGCCTTCCGCGGCGAGCACGATCGCACGCACGCCGGCGTGCGCGTCGAGCCATTCGAACGCGGTGGTCAGCTCGGCGATCGTCGTCTCGTTGAACGCGTTGCGCACGTCGGGCCGCGCGAGCGTGACGGTCGCCACGCGGCCGGCTTCGCTTACCTTGATCGTTTCGTATCGCATCGGTCAGCCCTCCCGGCCGTTACATGCGGAACACGCCGAAGCGCGTGTCGTCGATCGGCGCGTTCATCGACGCGGCGAGGCCGAGGCCCAGCACGTCGCGCGTCTGCGCGGGGTCGATCACGCCGTCGTCCCACAAGCGCGCACTCGCGTAGTACGGATGCCCCTGGCGCTCGTACTGGTCGCGGATCGGCTGCTTGAATGCCTCTTCGTCCTCGGCCGACCACGCGCCGCCCTTTGCCTCGATGCCGTCGCGGCGCACGGTCGCGAGCACCGACGCCGCCTGCTCGCCGCCCATCACCGAGATCCGCGCGTTCGGCCACATCCACAGGAAACGCGGGCCGAATGCGCGGCCGCACATCCCGTAGTTGCCGGCGCCGAACGAACCGCCGATGATCACGGTGAACTTCGGCACCTTCGCGTTCGACACGGCCGTCACCATCTTCGCGCCATGCCGCGCGATGCCTTCGTTCTCGTACTTGCGGCCGACCATGAAGCCCGTGATGTTCTGCAGGAACACGAGCGGAATCTTGCGCTGGCAGCACAGCTCGATGAAATGCGCGCCCTTCACGGCCGATTCGGAGAACAGGATGCCGTTGTTCGCGACGATCCCGACCGGATGGCCCCAGATGTGCGCGAAGCCCGTGACGAGCGTCGTGCCGAAGCGCGCCTTGAATTCATCGAACTCCGAATCATCGACGATGCGCGCGATCACCTCGCGCACGTCGAACGGCTTGCGCGTGTCGACCGGAATCACGCCGTACAGGCTCTTCGCGTCGTAGCGCGGGGGCTTCGGTTCGCGC
This sequence comes from Burkholderia sp. Bp9099, assembly GCF_003857805.1. NCBI lineage: Bacteria > Pseudomonadati > Pseudomonadota > Betaproteobacteria > Burkholderiales > Burkholderiaceae > Burkholderia > Burkholderia sp. Bp9099. Next base: position 20,567 of record NZ_QTPU01000050.1, on the reverse strand, counting down.
AGCGCCACCGGCGACGCGATCTTCGGCGCGAGGTGACCGACGATGTTGCGCGCGATCGACAGCGCATGCGCGTCGTTCTGCGCGAGGTGGTCGGCCACGCCCGACAGGCGCGTGTGCACGTCGCCGCCGCCGAGATCCTCGGCGCTCACTTCCTCGCCGGTCGCGGCCTTCACGAGCGGCGGGCCGCCGAGGAAAATCGTGCCCTGGTTCTTCACGATGATCGACTCGTCGCTCATCGCCGGCACATACGCGCCGCCCGCCGTGCACGAGCCCATCACGACCGCGATCTGCGCGATCCCCGCGGCGGACATCGTCGCCTGGTTGAAGAAGATGCGGCCGAAGTGATCGCGATCGGGAAACACGTCGTCCTGGTTCGGCAGGTTCGCGCCGCCCGAATCGACGAGATACACGCACGGCAGCCGGTTTTCCGCGGCGATTTCCTGCGCGCGCACGTGCTTCTTCACGGTCATCGGGTAGTAGGTGCCGCCCTTGACCGTCGCGTCGTTGCACACGATCACGCACTCGCGGCCCGCGATCCGGCCGATCCCGGTGATCACGCCCGCGCCCGGCGCGTCGTCGTTGTACATGCCGTTCGCCGCGAGCTGCGATAGCTCGAGGAACGGCGCACCCGGATCGAGCAGTTGCGCGATGCGGTCGCGCGGCAGCAGCTTGCCGCGCGACAGGTGCTTGTCGCGCGCGGCCGGGCCGCCGCCTTGCGCGAGCTGTTCGATCTTCGCGCGCAGGTCGGCGACGACCGCCTCCAGCGCCGCGGCGTTCGCGCGGAATTCTTCCGAACGCGGGTTCAGTTTCGATTCGATGATCGGCATCGACGGGGCTCCGTTCGCGTGACGTGGGGCGTTACATCGTTTCCGCGAACAGCTCGCGGCCGATCAGCATCCGGCGGATCTCGCTCGTGCCGGCGCCGATCTCGTAGAGCTTCGCGTCGCGCCACAGGCGCCCGACCGGGTATTCGTTGATGTAGCCGTTGCCGCCGAGGATCTGGATCGCCTCGCCGGCCATCCACGTCGCCTTCTCGGCCGTGTAGAGGATCACGCCCGCGCAGTCCTTGCGCACCTGGCGGATGTGGTCGCTGCCCGCCGAGTCGAGATGGCGGCCGACCGCGTACAGGTACGCGCGGCACGCCTGGAACGTGGTGTACATGTCGGCGACCTTGCCCTGGATCAGCTGGAATTCGCCGATCGACTGGCCGAACTGCTTGCGGTCGTGGATATACGGCACCACCGCGTCGAGACACGCGGCCATGATGCCCGTCGGGCCGCCCGACAGCACCGCGCGTTCGTAGTCGAGGCCGCTCATCAGCACCTTCACGCCGCCGTTGAGCTGGCCGAGGATGTTCTCCTCCGGCACCTCGACGTCCTGGAACACGAGTTCGCCCGTGTGCGACCCGCGCATGCCGAGCTTGTCGAGCTTCTGCGCGACCGAGAAGCCCTTCATCCCCTTCTCGACGATGAATGCGGTGATGCCGCGCGGGCCGGCGTCGATGTCCGTCTTCGCGTAGACGACGAGCGTGTCACAGTCGGGGCCGTTGGTGATCCACATCTTCGTGCCGTTGAGCACGTAACGGTCGCCGCGCTTGTCCGCGCGCAGCTTCATGCTGACGACGTCGGAGCCCGCGTTCGGCTCGCTCATCGCGAGCGCGCCGATGTGTTCGCCCGACACGAGCTTCGGCAGGTACTTCTGCTTTTGCGCGTCGGTGCCGTTGCGGTGGATCTGGTTCACGCACAGGTTCGAGTGCGCGCCGTACGACAGGCCGATCGACGCCGATGCGCGCGAGATCTCCTCCATCGCGACCATGTGCGCGGTGTAGCCCATGTTCGCGCCGCCGTATTCCTCGGCCACCGTCATGCCGAGCACGCCGAGATCGCCGAACTTCTTCCACAGATCCATCGGAAACTGGTCGGTGTGGTCGACCTCCGCCGCGCGCGGCGTGATTTCCTTCGCCGCGAACGTCGCGACGGCGTCGCGCAGCATCTCGATGTCCTCACCGAGCATGAATTGCACACCGGGCAGGTTGATCATGTCTCCTCCGTCTCCAGAAAGTGGGTCGCACGCGCCGATTTCTGAGTTTCGCTCAAATCGGATCAATGCGTCGATTCATTAAGCCAATACAGCGGAAATTTTGCACAGTTTCGCGCCTCGTCCGGCTTGCCGTCAATAGTTTTTTGAGTGACACTCAGATATCATTGCGAGATGACAGCCGCTACCGCCGACACCATGACCGCCACCGCCAAAGCCGACCGCGCCGAGCCGTCGCGCGCACCCGCCGGGCGCAAGTCCCAGCAGCGCGTGCAGGACATCCTGCGCGCCGGCCGCGAAGTGTTCGCCGAAAAGGGCTACGAGCATGCGACGGCCGCCGAGATCGCGCAGCGCGTCGGCGTGTCGGAGGCGACGGTGTTCAGCTACTTCCGCGGCAAGCGCGAGCTGTGCGCGCGTGTGATCGCCGACTGGTATGACGAAATCATTGCCGCGTTCGAACTCGGGATGCCGCAGGACGCGCCGGTGCAACAGCAGTTCGCGTTCATCGTGCGCACGCACCTGCGGCTGATGCTCGTGAACGGGACGGGGTTGTGCGCACTGGTGCTGTCGGAGGGGCGTGCGAAGCAGCATGCGCTGAGCGACGAACTCACCGCGCTGCAGCGCCGCTACACGGCGCCGCTGATGGACGTGCTCGCGCGCGGCCAGGCGGCCGGGCAGGTGCGCCGCGACATGCCGCTGAGCCTGCTGCGCTCGATGGTGTTCGGGCCGATCGAGCACGTGCTGTGGGATGCGATCCTCGGGCACCGCAAGCTCGATACGGAAACGACGGCCACGCAGTTGATCGACATGCTGTGGGCGGCCGTGCAGCCGCCCGCGCCGGAGCAGGCGGCGCTGGTGCGCTTCAGGAACGAAGTCGCGGAAGCGGTGCGGCGGCTGGAGAGGGAAGCGTCACGCCCGTGACGCGGGCGGGCGGCGGGCGCGGCCGCCGTGCTGCGTCGCGATCGTTGCGCGCGGCTCGGAGCCGCTACGATTCCTCGCTCACCCGCAGCGGCGCGCGGCTCTGCTCGTTGTTCAGATGGACGAACTTGCGCAACAGGCGCATCAGTTCCTGCGAATCGTCCTCGCCCATGCCGTCGAACAGGCCGGCACGCAATTCCTTCACCGACGGAATCAGGTGCGTGAGCAGCTCGACGCCCGCCGGCGTCAGCAGCAGGCGCCGCTGACGCCGCGGCAGCACTTCGCGGACGATCAATCCTTTCGCCTCGAGCCGGACCGCGAGATCGGCAGTCGTCGACGTGTCAAGCGCCACCCGCTGCGCGAGCGTCACCTGATCGAGCCCCGGGCACTCGTAGAGCATCCGCAGGACCGCGTACTGCACCGGCGTCACGTCCCGGCCCAGCTTCTCGTAGAACATCGCGACTGCGATCTGGTGCGCGCGCCGGATCAGGTGCCCGGGCTCGTCGTACAGGTCGAGCGGGAAAACCGGCGTGTCGGCGGGATTCGTTTTTTCCATGAATGAGTCGATGACATAGGCGGCGCACGCCGTTGCGTGCGCCGACGGCATGGCGCTGCCTCGCGCCATTTCCCGGGAAAACCAGTATACCGCTCGCCTTGCTCCAGCCAATCTCAATGAGTACACTGAATCACATTCAGTACACGGAATGACGAGTTGCCGCGTACCGGCGGCACCGCCCTGAAGGAGACGAACAACGTGTTTCTCAAGAACGCTTGGTATGTGGCCTGCACGCCCGACGAGATCGACGGCAAGCCGCTGGGACGCAAGATTTGCAACGAATCGATGGTGTTCTACCGCGCGGCGGACGGCCAGGTCGCCGCGCTCGAGGATTTCTGCCCGCACCGCGGTGCGCCGCTGTCGCTGGGCTTCGTGCGTGACGGCGTGCTCGTGTGCGGCTATCACGGGCTCGAAATGGGCTGCAACGGCAAGACGGCCGGCATGCCGGGCCAGCGCGTCGGCGGCTTCCCGCCGATCCGCAGCTTTCCGGTGGTCGAACGGTACGGATTCGTGTGGGTCTGGCCGGGCGACGCGTCCGAAGCCGATCCCGCCAGGCTGCCCGCGCTGCAATGGGCCGAAGATCCGGCCTGGGCGCACGGCGGCGGCCTGTATCACATCCGTTGCGACTACCGGCTGATGATCGACAACCTGATGGACCTCACGCACGAGACCTACGTGCATGCGACGAGCATCGGCCAGAAGGAAATCGACGAAGCCGCGCCGAAGACCACCAGCAATGGCGACGAAGTCGTCACCAGCCGCTTCATGGAGAACGTGATGCCGCCGCCGTTCTGGCGGATGGCGCTGCGGGGCAACGGCCTTGCCGACGACGTGCCGGTCGACCGCTGGCAGATCTGCCGCTTCACGCCGCCGAGCCACGTGATGATCGAAGTGGGCGTCGCGCATGCGGGCCACGGCGGCTACGACGCGCCGGCGGAGCTGAAGGCGTCGTCGATCGTGGTCGACTTCATCACACCGGAGACGGACACCTCGATCTGGTACTTCTGGGGGATGGCGCGCAACTTCCGGCCCGACGATCACGCGCTGACCGCCGAGATCCGCGAAGGCCAGGGCAAGATCTTCGCCGAGGACCTCGAGATGCTCGAGCGCCAGCAGCTCAACCTCGAGCAGTGGCCGGAGCGCAAGCTGCTCAAGCTCAACATCGACGCCGGCGGCGTGCTGTCGCGCAAGGTGATCGAGCGGCTGCTCGCCGAGGAAAATGCGGCGAGCCCGCAGCGGCCCGTGATTCCGGTCGCGCAGATCAAGGAGGCGTCATGAGCGCCGCGACGCTGACGGTTCGCGTGGCCCGCAAGTGGCAGGAAGCGCGCGACATCTGCGGCTTCGAATTCGTCAGCGACGACGGTTCGCCCCTGCCGCGCTTCGACGCCGGCGCCCATATCGACGTGCATCTGCCGGGCGGGCTCGTGCGCCAGTACTCGCTGTGCAACCACCCGAAGCACGGCGATCGCTACCAGATCGCGGTGCTGCGCGATGCCGAGGGCCGCGGCGGGTCGCGCGCGATTCACGACGAAGTCCGGCAAGGCGATACCGTGCGGATCGGCATGCCGCGCAATCAATTCCCGCTCGCGCCCGACGCCCCGCACCACCTGTTGCTCGCCGGCGGAATCGGCGTCACGCCGATCCTCAGCATGGCCGAACGGCTGTTCTCGTCCGGCCTGCCGTTCGACATGCACTACTGCGCGCGTTCGACCGATCGCATGGCCTTCGTCGAGCGGATCAACGCCGCCGGGTTCCATGACCGCGTCCGCTTCCACGTCGACGACGGCGCCCCCGCGCAACGCTTCGACCTCGCCGCGGTGCTCGCCGCCGCGCCGGACGGCACGCACCTGTACGTATGCGGCCCGCGCGGGTTCATGGATGCGGTGCTGAACGCCGCGCGCGAGCGCAACTGGGCCGAAGCGCGGCTGCACTACGAGTTCTTCGGCGGCGCGGTCGAGTCGTCCGGCGCGGATCGCGCGTTCCAGGTCCGGATCGCGAGCAGCGGCAAGGTGATCGACGTGCCGGCCGAATGCACGGTCATCGCGGCGCTGGCGGCCAACGGCATCGACGTGCTGACGTCGTGCGAACAAGGCGTATGCGGCACCTGCATGACGCGCGTGCTCGAAGGCGAGCCCGATCATCGCGATTCGTATCTGACGGAAGCGGAACAAGCGGCCGGCGACCAGTTCATGCCGTGCTGCTCCCGATCGCGAAGCGACCTGCTGGTCCTCGATCTGTAGACGGACCGCCCGATACGCGGCGGCCAACCACAATACTGGAGACGATCAATGGAACGACCTGCCCAGGCACCCATCAGTACTACTCAATTCCCGGTCGACCGATGGTGGGTCGCCGCGCTGTCATCCGAACTGACGGACCGCCCCGTCGCCCGCACGCTGCTCGGCCGTCCGGTCGTGCTGTTCCGGTTGCCGTCCGGGGAAGTCGGCGCGCTGGAGGATCGCTGCTGCCACAAGTCGCTGCCGCTGTCGTGCGGCTCGCTCGAGGCGCGCGGCCTGCGCTGCGGCTATCACGGGCTGCTGTTCGACCGCGGCGGCACCTGCGTGGAGATTCCCGGCCAGGAACGCATTCCGGCGAAGGCATGCGTGGCGTCGTATCCGGTGCGGGAGCAGGACGCGATCGTATGGATCTGGATCGGCGCCGACGCGCACGCCCAACCGACCTGCGCGCCGCCGCGCTATGCGTTCCACACGGATCCGCAATACCGGTTCGGCGGCGGCCACTACCATTACGACGCGCCGTATCAGCTGATTCACGACAACCTGATGGACCTGAGCCACCTCGGCTACGTTCATCTGAAAACGATCGGCGGTAACGCGCCGCTGCATATGGGCGCGGAAACCCGCGTCAGCAGCGAAGGCGACACGGTGACGCTGGTCCGCCGGATGCCGGCGTCCGACCCGCCGCCGACCTACACGGCCGCGTGGCCGTTCGCGGGCCGCGTCGACCGCTGGCAGGAAATCGAATTCCACGTGTCGCATATCCGGATCTGGACCGGCGCGATGGACGCAGGCACCGGCGACCTTCACGACCCGGCGCGCGGCGGTTTTCACATGCGCGGCTTCCACGGCATCACGCCCGAGACGGAAACGACGACGCACTACTTCTGGACCGTCGCGACCAATCCGCAACACGACGTCGAACGCATCGCGCAAACCGTCATCGAGCAATCCGCGGCGACGTTCGACGAAGACAAGACCGTGATCGAAGCGCAATACCGGAATCAGTTGCGGTTTCCGGACTGCCGCCAGATCGACATTCATGTCGACGCGGGCCCCAATCGCGCGCGGCGCGTGATCGAGCGGCTGCTGCTGCAGCCCGACCCCGCGTAACCCTCGCCCCGGCGCGCGAACGACGCGAGCCGGCCGCGACGGGCGTTCCCCGGGTTGCCCGTCAACCCACGCATTCGCTTTCGTCCCATTCGCCGCTGCCGGCTTCGATTTCATCCCATTCGATTAGTCATACTATTTTTATCAAGGATCTTTGACGTGAGCGAAAATATCCGCAATACGATCGACGCGTCCCCGATGAGCGCGTTCCAGACGATGGCGGTCACGGCCTGCGTCGTGCTGAACATGCTCGACGGCTTCGACGTGCTGGCCATCGCGTTTGCCGCGCCGCACCTGGCGGCCGAGTGGAAACTGAGCGGCAAGGAAATCGGCCTGCTGCTGAGCGCCGGGCTGGCCGGCATGGGGATCGGCTCGGTGCTGATCGCCCCGCTGGCCGACCGCGTCGGCCGCCGCCGCATCATCCTGCTCTGCCTCGCCGTGATCTCGACCGGCATGCTGGCCTGTGCGGCCACGCACAGCACGTTGCAACTCGCCGTCGCACGTGCCTATACGGGGCTCGGCATCGGCGGGATGCTCGCAAGCCTGACCGTCATCAGCGGCGAATACGCATCGAACAAATGGCGCAGCGCCGCGATCGGCATGCAGTCGACCGGCTACGCGATCGGCGCCACCGCCGGCGGCGTTCTCGCCGGTTACCTGCTGTCGGTATGGGGATGGCGCAGCGTGTTCGCGTTCGGCGGCATCCTGACCTTGATGGCGATCCCGATGGTGCTCGCACTGCTGCCGGAATCGCTCGACTTCCTGCTGGCGCGACGTCCGGACGACGCGCTGCAGAAGATCAACCGCATCCTCGCGAGAATGAAGCGCGCGCCGATCGATGCGCTGCCGGCCGCGAGCGCATCCATCGACACGGCGAGCCCCGCGTCGAGCTGGACGGCCGTGCTGCGCGCGCCGCTCACGCGTCGCACGATCGCGCTGTGGGTCGCGTTCTTCCTCGTGATGGGCAGCTTCTATTTCGTCGTGAGCTGGACGCCGAAGCTGCTGGTCCAGGCCGGCCTGTCGGCCTCGCAGGGTGTGACCGGCGGCGTGCTGCTCAACCTCGGCGGCATCGCGGGCGCGTCGTTGTTCAGCCTGCTGTCGACCCGGTTCGGCCTTCGCAGCCTGCTGGGCGCGACGCTGTTGCTGGGCGGCGCACTGATGGTCGCGTTCGGCGCGAACACCGGCTCGCTCGGCACCGGGATGATCGTCGCGGTGTTCCTCGGCGCCGTGATCAACGCGTGCGTGGCCGGCATGTACGCGCTGTCGCCAACGCCCTATCCCGCCGAGATCCGCACGACCGGCATCGGTCTCGCGGTCGGCATCGGCCGCCTCGGCGCGATCCTGTCGCCAATGACGGTCGGCGCGCTGCTGGACGACGGCTGGTCCGTGCCCCATCTCTATTTCGCGTTCCTCGTGCCGATGGCCGGCGCGGCGATCGCCGTCGCCGTGGCGGGCGCGCATGTCGCGGCGCCGCACCGGCAACGCGATCCGGCGATCTCGTAACACGCGACACCCGCAGTCCTGCCGATACCCGTCGGCATCCCGGGCAGGTCCGGGGCAATAAAAAAATCGATAAGTACATCTACATACTGTTTGGAGACAGCCATGAAAACGAAACTGGGCGTCGCACTCGCGACGGCGATGGCGCTGGCCGGACCGGCCTGTGCGCAAAGCAGCGTCACGCTGTACGGGATCATCGATACCGGCGTGTCCTACTACAACAACGCCGCGCGCGGCGGATCGTTCACCGGGATGCCGACGCTGACCGGCGAAGTGCCGTCACGCTGGGGCCTGAGAGGCACGGAGGATCTCGGCGGCGGCTACCAGGCCTTCTTCGTGCTCGAAAACGGCTTCCAGCCGGGCACCGGCGCGCTGAACTACGGCGGGCGCCTGTTCGGGCGGCAGGCCAACGTGGGCGTAAACAGCCCGTTCGGCGCGCTGACCCTCGGCCGTCAGATGAACATGTCGATGATCGTGCTGACCAATGCCGACGTGATCGGCCCGTCGATTCATTCGATGGCGGATTTCGACTCGTATCTGCCGAACGCGCGCAGCGACAATGCGATCGGCTACAAGGGCACGTTCCACGGCGTGACGCTCGGCGCGACCTACAGCTTCGGCCGCGACGCGGCCGGGCCGGCGGGGCCGGCGGCGACGGGCTGCGCCGGACAGGTGCCCGGCGACATCGTCGCGTGCCGCCAATACACGGCGATGCTCGCGTATGACGCGAGCAATTTCGGGCTGGCCGCGTCGCACGACGTGATGCGCGGCGGCGGCGGCGCGCTCGCGCCGCTGAACAATCCGGCCTACACCGACACGCGCGACATCGTCGCGGGCTACGTGAAGATCGGCCCCGCGAAACTCGGCGCAGGGTGGATCCGCCGCAACCTCGCGGCGGCCGAACATCTGCAAGCCGACATCGTGTTCGCGGGCGGCACGTACTACGCGACGCCCTACCTCGCGCTCGACCTGCAGGGCGTGCGCTACCTGCAACGCCGCGAAAACAAGGAAGGCACGAACGCGACGCTGGTCGTCGGGCGCGCAAACTATTTCCTGTCGAAGCGGACGACCGTGTATACGTCGGTGGGCTACATGTTCAACAGCGCGCTGGCCGCGAACGCGGTCGCGGCCGGCGGGACGGTCGGCACCGGGATGAATCAGCTCGGCGTGATGGCCGGCATCCAGCAGAAGTTCTGAACGCCGGACACCGCACCTCGATCAATCGGCGAGCCGGCAATGCGACAGCTTCAGCCCGGGCAGCACCGGCGCGTCGATATAACCTTCGTTCACGCAGCTGAAGCGGAAATTCGCGGACGCCGTGAACGGCTTGATCTCGCCGCCCGGGAATTTCGGTTTCAACGCGGCCTGGTCGGCCGCGTCGAAATGCGTGTCGAACTGCTCGCCGTCGGCCGTCAACGCACCGAAGTACGTGCCGCCCGGGTCGCTGCCCATCCGCATCACCGCGCCGACGAACGCGAGGCGCCTGCCGTCGTATTTCGTCTTCGCGGCGGCCATGTCCTGCGTGTAGGCCTCGATCACGGTGGCGTAGTGCGCGTCGATCGCGGGCTCGGCGGCCGGCGCAGCGTAGCCGCTCTGGGGAACGCCCGCCAGCATCGCGCAGGCAGCCAGCGCGGCCGTCATGAACGGCGCGGAACTCTTTTTCATTGGGTGGTCTCCCGTCAAGCGTGGTGGTTGAAGTAATCGATCGCGGCGCTTCGCCGGCTGCCCGGCGAAACACCAGGGAATGACGTGCGGCCGTTGCGTCAATCGTTCGAATCGTGGAACACGGCTGCAATCACTTCAGCACCCGCGTGGTCGGCTGCGGTGCGCGACGTCGCGCGGCACGCGACGTGACAGGAAGATGACATGGTGCGGCCCCCGGCTCTCATTGAATTTCACTGCGTCTGTTTTTGGGCGCTACGGTAGCAGACGGCCGGCGGCCCGGCAATCACGATGCCCGGTCCGAATCGGCCTCTTTACAATTGCAAACGATTCTCATTACGTATATCATGCACATCCTCCGCGCGACGCAGTAAAGGCGCTGCGGCCCGCGTCATCGTCCTTAGCACTCCGTCCATTCATCGATTCATGCCATCCCGCCGAACGCCCCACCGCGCCCGGACGCTTCGTCCGTGGCGCGCGAGCCTGCCTGCCCTGATCACGCTTTGCGTCGCAAGCGGCGCGCATGCGGATGCCGAACCTGCCGCCACGGCTTCGGCGGCCACGCCCTCGCCCTCGTCGACGCCCGCGCGCCCCGAACGCGAACTGCCGACGATCAGCGTCAGCGCATCGTCAGCAGTCGATCCGACCGTCGGCTACCAGCCGCGCACGAGCAGCGTCGCCGGCGGCGACGATCGCCCGCTCAGGGAGATTCCGCAATCGGTCGCCGTGGTCAGCAGCAGCGTGATGCAGGACCAGCAGGCGCGCTCGCTCGACGACGTGCTCGGCAACATCAGCGGCGTCACGCAGACCAACACGCTCGGCGGCACGCGCGATGCGTTCATCAAGCGCGGCTTCGGCTCGAACAACGACGGCTCCGTGCTCGTCGACGGCGTGCGCACGCCGGTGCTGCACAGCTACCTCGCGACGATCGACCGCGTCGAAGTGCTGAAGGGCCCGGCTTCGCTGCTGTACGGGATGCAGGACCCGGGCGGCGTGATCAACCTCGTCACGCGCAAGCCGGAGGACACGTTCGGCGGCTCGATCTCGGCCTCGCGCACGAGCCACGGCGGCAGCAGCGCGCAGTTCGACCTGACCGGCCCGCTCGGCAAGCCGGGCCAGGTCGCGGGCGGCACGCTCGCATTCCGGCTCACCGGCGAATACGACACGAGCCGCTACTGGCGCAGCTTCGGCCGCGAGCGCAATGCGCTGATCGCGCCCGCGCTGTCGTGGCACGACGCGAACACGTCGATCGACGTCAGCTACCAGTACGCCGACTACACGATGCCGTTCGATCGCGGCACGGTGCTCGTGAACGGCCGCCCCGACGATGCGCTGCGCTATCGCCGCTACGAGGAAGCGTGGGCGCAAAGCAGCGGCATCCAGGAAACGCTGCGCGCGCGCGTCGAACACCGCTTCTCCGACGCATGGCGCGTGCGCGCGACCTACGGCTGGGGCCGCGACCGCTACGATCAATACATCGCCCGCGCGACCGCCTTCAACAGCACGACCGGCGCGCTGTCGCGCTCGTCCGACGCGAACCTCGGACGCAACGACTCCGACCAGATCGCGACGCTCGGCCTGCTCGGCAACCTGACGCTCGCGGGGATGAGCCACGCGCTCTATGTCGGCGGCGAATACGAGCGGCAGCGCAGCTTCCGCGGTGACACGATCCGCGGCACCGCGACGAAGGGCTTCGATCTCTACGATCCCGTCTACGGCCTGCTCGCGCCCGGCGGCACGGTGAGCGCGAAGCAGAGCGATTCGCTCTCGAAGGTCCACACGTACTCGATGATCGTGCAGGACTCGGTGAAGATCACCGACCGGCTCACCGCGGTCGGCGGGCTGCGCTGGGAGGACTGGCAGCAGGAATCGGGAATGGGGCGGCCGTTCGTGTTCGCCGACCGCTCGCACGGCAACGTGTGGCTGCCGCAGTTCGGGCTCGCGTATGCGCTCACGCCGTCGCTGACCGCGTATGCGAACGTGAGCCGTTCGTTCAAGCCGAACGTCGCGTCCAACGTGGCCGCGCCGCTCGCGCCGGAATTCGGCCGCGTGCTGGAAGCCGGCCTGAAGTTCAGCCTGAAGCCGGGCATCACCGGCACGCTCGCGGCCTATCAGATCGACAAGCGCAACGTCGCGGTCACGGTCAACGACATCACGTCGACGATCGGCACCGCGCGCTCGCGCGGCATCGAACTCGACGTCGCGGGGCAGCTCACGCGGCACCTGAGCCTGATCGGCAGCTATGCGTACACGAACGCGAACGACCGCGACAGCAACACGCCGCTCGTCAACGTCGCACGCCACACCGGCAGCCTGTTCGCGGTGTACGACACGGCGATCGCGAACCTCCCGGGGCGCTGGCGCTTCGGCGGCGGCGCGCGGCTCGTCGGCGCACGGCCCGGCGACACCGCGAACAGCTTCACGCTGCCCGGCTACGTGACCGTCGATGCGTTCGCGGCCTACGAAACGACGATCGGCAAGTTCCCGACGCGCATCCAGCTCAACGTGAAGAACCTGCTCGACAAGACCTACTACCCGTCGAGCAACAGCAACCTGATCGTCGCGGTCGGCGAGCCGCGGCTCGTCACGCTGACGACGACGGTGTCGTTCTGACGCATCTTTGCGCCGGGTGGCCGGGGCTGGGGCCGTGCCACGCGCCCCCGCCGGCGACACGAGCCGATCTCACCCGCCCGCGAAATCGAGCAGGATCTTGCAGCTTTTCTCGGGATTGCGCTCGGCCATCTCGAACGCCTGCGCGACGTCGCGAAAGCCCACCTTGTGCGTAACGATGTGCTCCGGCTGGATCAGCCCGCGAGCAATCCAGTCGATCACCTGCGGGAACATCGCGCAGTTCAGCCGCGATGCCGCGAGCGTCAACTCCTTCTTCGTCAGCTCCGCCTGCACGATCGCCGACGGTTCCGACGAAAACCCGAGCACGCCGATCCGGCCGGCCGGCGCGGCGATCCGCACGGCCTCCTCGAGAATCGACGGATGGCAGACCGCATCGAAGATCAGCGTCGGGCCGCCGTCGACGCCGCGCTTTTCCAGCGCGTCGGGCAACGACTCGACGCTCGTGTCGATGATTTCGTCCTCGGCCGCGCCGCACTTGCGCGCGAGCTGAAGCCGTGCATCGAGCCGGTCGGTAATGAATGCGCGAATGCCGTACACGCGCTTGAGCACCTGCAGGATCGTCAGCCCGACCGTGCCGGCGCCATAGATCAACGCGACGTCGCCCGGCAGCACGCCGGTGCGCGACGTCGCGTTCGCGGCCACCGCGAACGGCTCGACGATCGCCGCGCAGGGTTCGGCGATCGCGTCCGGAATCCGGTACGCATTGCCGGCCGGCACACACGTGTACTGGCTGAAGCCGCCGTCGCGATGCACGCCGAGCACGGTCAGGTGCCGGCAGACGTTGCGCCGGCCGATCGTGCACGCGTGGCAATGCCCGCAGCTGATCACCGGATCGACCGCGACGGTCTCGCCGAGCCGCGCGGCGTCGACGCCCGCGCCGACCGACTCGATCGTGCCGACGAACTCGTGGCCGATGATACGCGGATACGACACGAACGGATTCTTGCCGTGAAAGATGTGCAGGTCCGACCCGCAGATGCCCGCATAGCGCACCTTCACGCGCACTTCGCCGGCTGCGGGTACGGGCAGCGGCACTTCGCGCACGCCCATGCTGTTCGGACGATCGACAACGACGCTCAACATTTCGGTTCTCTCCTTCCGGTCTTCGGCGCTTACCAGTTCCACATCGATCCGTCGCGCAACCGGGCGACCGGCAGGTACGCGCGCTCGTACGGGTATTTCGCGGCCAGTGTCTCGTCGATGTCGACGCCGAGGCCCGGCACGTCGTCCATCACGAGATAGCCGTCCTCGAAGCGGTAGCTGTGCGGAAACACTTCGTCGGTCAGCGCGCTGTGCGGCATCAGTTCCTGGATGCCGAAGTTCGGCGCCCACAGCCCGAAGTTCACGGCCGCCGCCATGCAGACGGGCGACAGGTCGGTCGCGCCGTGGAAACCGGTGCGCACCTGGTACATCGCCGCGTAGTCGGCGATGCGCCGTACGTGCGTGATGCCGCCAGCGTGCACGATGGTCGCGCGGATGTAGTCGATCAGCTGGTCGCGGATCAGGTCCTTGCAATCCCAGATCGAGTTGAATACCTCGCCGACCGCGAGCGGCGTCGTCGTGTGCTGGCGAATCAGGCGGAACGCGTCCTGGTTCTCCGCGGGTGTCGCGTCCTCGAGCCAGAGCAGGCGATACGGCTCGAGATCGCGGCCGAGCCGCGCGGCTTCGATCGGCGTGAGCCGGTGATGTGCGTCGTGGAGCAGGTGCGGCGCATCGCCGACCGCGTCGCGCACCTTGCGGAACAGTTCCGGCGTGTGGCGCAGGTAGAGCGCGGTGTCCCACGGCTCCTCGGGCGGCAGCCCCTTCTCGGCGGGCTCGTACGCGCCGGCCGTCTTGCCGACGCCGTACACCTTGTCGAGCCCCGGCACACCGGACTGCACGCGGATCGCGCGGTAGCCGGCGTCGATGTGCGCGCGCACCGCGTCGACCGCTTCCTCGTGATCGCGCCCGTTCGCGTGGCCGTATACCATCAGGCCGTCGCGGCTCTTGCCGCCGAGCAACTGATAGACGGGCATGCCCGCGAGCTTGCCCAGGATGTCCCACAGCGCCATGTCGATCGCGGCGATCGCCGCCATTGTCACGGGCCCGCGCCGCCAGTACGCGCCGCGATATAGGTATTGCCAGATGTCCTCGATGTTGCGCGGGTCGCGTCCGACGAGGCACGGAAACACGTGGTCTTCCAGGTACGCGCGCACCGCGAGCTCACGCCCGTTGAGCGTCGCGTCGCCCAGGCCGTAGACGCCTTCGTCGGTCACGATCTTCACCGTCACGAAATTCCGGCCCGGACACGTGACGATGGTCTGCAAGCGTTCGATTTTCACTGCGCTCCTCCAGCGGGCGTTTCAGTCGACAAAGTAATGGGGCGCGCGGCTGCGCACTTCCGGCAGATGCGAGCCGATCCGGTCGACGTGCGACGCGACCGATGCGCCGAGCAGCGCCATGTTGCGCGACGCGATGTGCGCAAGGATCTGTTCGTGTTCCTGCAGCGCGCGGCGCGCGTGATCCTCGACGCGGTCGAGCAGCAGCCAGCGCACACGGTCGAACTGGCGCTTCATCGGCTGCAGCATTTCCCACACGTGCGGCCGACCCGCGAACGCGAACATCCGGCCGTGCATTGCCTCGTCGAGATCGAAGAACGCTTCGACGTCGCCCGCGGCCACCGCCTCGCGCTGCGCGTCGATGATCCGCGACAGCTCCGCGAGCTGCGCCGGCGTGATCTTCTGCGCGAGCTCGACATGGTTCGCGCATTCGAGCGTGCTGCGCGCGAAGCGCCCTTCCTCGAGGATCGACACCGGAATCGGCGCGACCAGCGTGCCGACCTTCCGGATGATCTGCACGAGCCGCTCGTCGGCGAGCTGCGCGAACGCTTCGCGCACCGGCGTGCGGCTGACCTTGATCGTCGTGGAGATCACCGCCTCCGACAGCGCGGTGCGCGGCGGCAGCGCACCGCGCACGATCGCGTGGCGCAGCAGCGCATGCACCTGCTCCGTATACGACCGGCTCTCGTCCAGCGAGAACCCCTGCAACGCCGTGACCACGACGTCCGCTTCTTCCAGTGCTGCCGTTTCGCTCATGGTTGCGATGGATCCGACTTGATATCGATGCCTACCATGGTACATAAGCAGTCGATTTCAGGCGATCTAGCGTTTACACCGATAACTTCGCGCTAAAACTCGAAATAACCTGCACGCATTCCATCATCTACCATGGTACAAACCGTTGCCGACCGTCATGCTATCTGCCCCCGATTTTCTGCGCACTGCGCCGCCCGGCACGGGCCGTCCCGGTTATGACCGGCAGGCGGTTCGCACGGGTATCGTCCATCTCGGCCTCGGCGCGTTCCATCGCGCGCACCAGGCGCTGCATACGGAGACGGTGCTCGAACAGGGCGACCTGCGCTGGGGCATCGTCGGCGTCGAACTGCGGCGGCGGCATACCGTCGACCTGCTCGCCGCGCAGGATCACCTGTATACGGTGATCGAACGCGATGGCCAAGGCGCGCGCGCGCGCATCGTCGGTGCGGTGCACGACGCGCTGTTCGCGCCCGAATCGCTGCCCGCGCTACTGGCGCTGATCGCCGATCCGGCCGTGTCGATCGTCAGCCTGACCGTCACCGAGAAAGGCTATTGCCGCCGCCCCGGCGGCGGTCTCGATACCGACGATCCTGCGATCCGGCAAGATCTCGCGACGCCCGGCACGCCGCGCACCGCGCTCGGCGTGATCGCGGCCGGCCTGCGCCTGCGGCCGGCCCATGCGCCGCTGACCGTCGTCTGCTGCGACAACATGACATCGAACGGCGACACGCTGCGCGCGCTGCTGATCGACTACGCGGAACGCATCGACGGCGCGCTCGCGCGGCGCATCCGCGACGACGTCGCGTTCCCGAACAGCATGGTCGACCGGATCGTGCCGGCCGCGACGCCCGAATCTCTCGACTGGGCGCACGCCCATCTCGGCGCGCGCGATGCGGCTGCGATCGTCTGCGAGCCGTTCTCGCAATGGGTGATCGAGGATCGCTTCGCCGGCCCGCGCCCGCGCTGGGAAGACGCCGGCGCGCACCTCGTCGGCGACGTGCGGCCCTACGAAACGATGAAGCTGCGGCTGCTGAACGGCTCGCATTCGGCGATCGCGTATGCGGGACAGTTGCGCGGCCGCGCGACGGTGTCCGACGCGATGGCCGATCCGGCGATCGCGGCGCTCGTCGACGGCGTGATGACGCGCGACCTGCTCGCGACCGTCGACGTGCCGTCCGGCTATGACGCGCACGGCTATTGCGCGACGCTCGTGCAGCGCTTCCGCAATCCGACTCTCGCGCATCGCACCGAACAGATCGCGATGGACGGCACGCAGAAGGTGCCGCTGCGCTGGCTTCCCGCGCTCGCCGAAAGCGCGCGGGCCGGCGTCGAGCGGCCCTATCTGGAACGCGCGCTCGCGCTCTGGCTGCACTACCTCGCCAACGCGCGCGACGAATCGGGCCGCGCGCTCGCGGTCAGCGATCCGGGCGCGGCCGCACTCGGCGCGGCGCTGTCGGCAGCCGGCGATGCCACCCGCGCGGTTCGGGCTGCCCTCGGCAGCCTCGCGCTCGCCGGTTCGGCGGCATGGCCCGATGCAGTGATCACGCGCATCGGTGCCCATCTCGCGACGCTTCGCGCGAGCGGCACCGATGGGCTGCTCGCACCGTTGTACGCGCGCTGAACGACCGCTTACCCCGGTTCGCGGGACTCCTGATCGAACCGCGCAGTGCCCTGCCCGCCGACGCACATGCCGACGCGGCAAACGATCGACAAGACAACCATGACAGCCGGCCCACCGGCACGAAGGAGACGGACATGAAGCAGAAGTCGCAGGCGTGGTTCACGGTATTCCTGCTGTTCCTCGTGTATGGCATCAACTATCTCGACCGCGTCGCGCTGTCGATCGTCGCGCCGATCGTGCAGACCGATCTCGGCATCGACGCCGCGCAGATGGGCCTCGTCTTCAGCACGTTCTTCATCGGCTACGCGCTGTTCAATTTCATCGGCGGGCTCGCGTCCGACCGGCTCGGGCCGAAGCTCGTATACGTGCTGTCGGTCGGGCTGTGGTCAGTGTTCTGCGGAATGACCGCGCTCACCGTCGGCTTCGTGAGCCTGCTGATCGTGCGGCTGCTGTTCGGCATGGCCGAAGGGCCGCTGTGCTCGGCCGCGAACAAGATGGTCAACAACTGGCTGCCGCGCGACGCCGCCGCGACCGCGATGGGCCTGCTCAGCGCCGGCTCGCCGCTCGGCGGCGCGATCGCCGGGCCGATCGTCGGCCTGCTGGCCGCGCAGTTCGGCTGGCGACCGGCGTTCTGGATCGTATGTGCGATCGGGCTCGTGTGGGTCGTCGTGTGGATGATGTCGACCTCGGACCGTCCGGCCACGCCGGTCGGCGGCGCAGCGGGTGCGCCCGCAGCGACACCCGCCGCTGCGCCCCCCCACGCAGGTGCCGCCGCCGGCCCCGCAACGCCCGCACACACGCTGTCGCACTACGTGCGCCAGCCGCGCATCCTCGCGACGGCCGCCGCGTTCTTCAGCTACAACTACGTGCTGTTCTTCTTCTTGAGCTGGTTCCCGAGCTACCTCGTGCGTGCGCACCATCTGAACATCAAGGAGATGAGCGTCGCCACCGTCGTGCCCTGGCTCGTCGGCACGGTCGGCCTCGCGTGCGGCGGCGCGATCTCGGATGCGCTGTACCGGCTCACCGGCAACCTGCTGCTGTCGCGCCGGATCGTGCTCGTCACCTGCCTGCTCGGCGCCGGCGCGTGCGTGGCCGTCGCGGGCGCCGTGCAGTCGACGCAAGGCGCGGTCGCGCTGATGTCCGTGTCGCTGTTCTTCCTGTACGTGACGGGTGCGATCTATTGGGCGATCGTGCAGGACGTCGTGCACCCGGCGCGCGTCGGCGGCGTCAGCGGCTTCCTGCATTGCATGGGCAGCCTGTCGGGCGTGATCGGGCCGGCGGTGACCGGCTTCATCGTCGAGCGCAGCGGCTCGTTCGCGTCCGCGTTCGTGCTGGCCGGCGCGATCGCACTCGCGGGCGCGGTGCTGGCCGGCGTGTTCGTGCGCAACGCACGGCCGTCGGAAGTGCTGCGCGAACGCACCGCACACTGACCTTTCAAGGCTGACGAAGGCCGCGCGGCGCCGCATGAGTCAGCACCGCGCGGCCTTGTCGTTTCATCCAATCATCGCACCCTCGAATATCTCCCATCCGATATCGCGATTTCCGCTGTCGATCGCGCGCCTCTAGACTGGCTACGCGATGGCGACGCTGCGCAGCGGCACGCCCCCACGAAAACGATATGGGAGAGTTCGATGTCCGACCGGGATGCGCGCCGCGGCGCGCTCAAGACACTCGGCCTCGCGGCCGCCACGGCGCTGCTCGGCGCCGCGCGCACCGCTCAGGCTGCGACGCCCGAATCCGGCGCGCTGCTGGCCGGCGGCGCGACGCGCCTCGCCGACCTCACCCGCCGCCTCGCGGCCACGCCGAGACGACGCGACTTCAAGACGGTGCCGATGATCGTCGAGCGCCCCGATCAATGGGATCACGCGGCGCTCATGGAAGTGATCGGCTATCGCGGCGGCCCGAAGCAGGTATGGGACAACACCGAGCTCGCGGCCCGTGGCTGAACCTGATGCGCAATGCGCTGAACGCGCAGGTCTGGGGATTCGGTCATCCGGACTTCCTCGTCGTGTCGGCCACGCACGGCGCCGCGCATCTCGCGCTGTTCGACCCGGCCGCGTGGGACAAATACGGCCTCGCGACATTCGCCGGCGCCGCGTTCGCGACCAACACGCTGCTCGCCGCGGAACCCGCGCAGTCGAAAGACGCGCAGGATCACGAACTACCTGATGGCGCGTTCTCGTCGCACGACAACAGCATCGCCGCGCTGCAGCAGCGCGGCGTCGTGTTCCTGGCATGCCACAACGCGATCTGGGAGCTCGCGGAACGGCTCGACCGCGCGAATGCAAATCCGGACAAGCTCCCGCTCGACGCGCTCGCCGCCGACCTGACCAACCACGTGATTCCGTCGGCGATCGTCACGCCGGGCGTGGTCGGTACGCTGCCCGAGCTGCAGCACGCCGGTTTCACTTACGCGAAGTGAGGCGCCCGATGACATCGATCCGCACGCGTTCTCCGTGGCGACGCCGGTGGCTCACGGCGCTGTCCGCCACGCTGGCCGCGCTCTGCTGCACGTCGGCGCTGTCGCTCGCTGCCCCGGCCGATGCTTCAAACAGCGTCTTTCCGCCGTGGCAGGACGGCCGCAACAACGACGCGACGAACCGCGGCCTCGAATTCACGGTGCCGCAGGTCGACGTGCTCGCCGATTTCCACGGCGACCTCACCGCGCCGAAGCTCGTGCTGTACGTCGGCGGCAACTACTTCTTCGTTATACAGACAGGTTAAAGACCATAGATTGAAGTCTGTAGCTCACCCGCACATAAGCAGGTATGGACGTTCACCCCGGAATCGGAAGCGTATGGACGTCGGCCGCGAGCGCATGTCTTTGTGACAGACGAGTAACGGCGGTCCCGGCCCAGCCTACGAGCGTTAGGCAACAGATCCGAATCGACCGACAGCAACCCTCTCGGGTTTTCCATTCCTCTTTTTACAGATAGGGGCGAGTTGCCAAAGCCGGCGCGTCAGACGTTCGAGTGTGTGCAACTGTGGTACCGCCCGCAGGGCGGCTGTCCACACCCTTGTGGTGTGGGCAGCAGAGTTGTGCATACAGGGACCTTGCAGTGCACCGTCATCATGACAACGGCCATTGTTACAGATGATGCTGCTCGTTCTCGAGGAGCGCACTCAATCGGTCAAAACTTCTGCTGTTGGGCGCAAAGTAATAATGAGCCACTTCGCGCGAAGTAAATCTGAGCCACCTTTCAGTACAGTCAGCCTTTTGC
>NZ_QTPU01000049.1:0-39457 GCF_003857805.1 Burkholderia sp. Bp9099 | reverse complement strand
CCTGACGCCGGATATATGTACGCAATCGACTTCCGTGTCCGTCAACTTCCGTTTGCTATTGGGAGCAGTCCATATATGTAGTAGGTCGCTTCCGAGATGCCGTACTTGCGGCACAGCTCCGCCGGCTTCAGGCCAGCCTCGGCTTCCTTCAAGATGCCGATGATTTGCTCTTCGGTGAATCGCCTTTTCATTGCCGTTCCTCTCTGGAACGGACTCTACACCGTCACCGTACTAAACGCGGGGAGCAGGTCATTCAGCGCCAAAGATCGATTTACTGACACAGTAAGATTAGAAGAGTGGCGTTGAAACCATGCCGGTATTGCACGGGGCCGCGACAAACGAGTCACTCAAGAAATTCGCTTCTTTCAGACCACACTGCAGACAAAACGCGCGCCGTGCCGCCACGATCATCAGAGGATTTCCACAGGCATATACTTCGAACGCCGACAAGTCCGAATAGTCGTCCTGCACAGCGTCTTGGACGAAACCTGTTCGCCCCTGCCAATCAAGCGATGGATCGGAAAGCACCGGAATGAAACGCAGGCGATCACAGGAGCGGGCCCACTCGACCGCCTCCTCGAAAGCATACAAATCTTCCTGTCGTCGCGCTCCCCAGTAGAACGCCGCACCGCGCCGCGCTATATCCTCGGCGTGTGTTCGCATCATCGACGCAATTGGGGCATATCCGGTACCGGAAGCAACAAAAATCAGTGGCGCGTCGGATTCACGAAGCGTGAACGTGCCAAAGGGCCCTTCGATTTTCAGCATGTCTCGCAGTTTCAGATTCCGATACACGTGCTGAGAGAAACGGCCGCCCGGGATCGCACGAATGTGCAATTCGATGACGCCGCTTTCTTCAGGGTTATTCGCCATCGAATAGCTGCGACGGTTGCCATCTCGCATCAACACATCCACATACTGTCCAGGCCGGAAGCAGAATCCGCTGTCCGCAGGAGCTTGGATCCGAACGACGGCCACGTCACTGCCGAGTCGCTCAACACTTGTAACGCGTGTGCCCACTTTCACAGTCCGCCGTCCGGTCACTTTCAATACTTCTGGTGAATCCAGAATCACATTCGTCGTTGGAATCGCCATGCAGGACAGACAATGCCCTTCCGTCAGAGCTTCCGGCCTGCCAGACAGATAACGAACACTTCCGGAAACAATCCGGGTCTTGCAAGCGCCGCATTCCCCTCGCCGGCAACTATGATTCGGGATGAAACCCGCTGCGAGCGCCACCTCGAGGATTGTCGTTTCTCCATCACATGAGAGTTCGACGTCTGAAGGCAGGAACCTGATCACAAGCGATGTCATAGCGAACATTCCTCACATATTTTCGCCGGCAGTCATCGCAACGTTACGCTTCAGGTCCAGTGCCACGTCGACGATCATGTCTTCCTGCCCGCCAACCATTCGCCGCTTTCCCAGTTCGACCAGGATGTCCGCCGTTTTGAGGCCATACCGTTGCGCCGCAACCTCCGCATGACGCAGAAAGCTCGAGTACACGCCTGCATAGCCGAGCGCGAGCGTCTCGCGATCCACCCGTACGGGCCGATCCTGCAATGGGCGTACGATGTCGTCGGCAGCATCCATCAGCGTATGAAGATCGGTGCCATGATTCCAGCCCATCCGCTCGGCCACTGCGATGAAAACTTCAAGTGGTGCATTGCCAGCACCGGCGCCCATTCCGGCCAGCGATGCGTCGACCCGGTCGCAGCCCTCCTCGACCGCGACCAGCGAATTCGCCACCCCCAGCGACAGGTTGTGGTGCGCGTGCATGCCGGTTTGCGTTTCCGGGCCGAGTACTTTCTTCAAGGCGCGAAAGCGATCCCGCACGCCGTCCATGGTGAGCGCGCCGCCGGAGTCGACAACGTAAATGCAGGTCGCACCATAACTTTCCATCTTCTTCGCTTCGATGGCCAGTTTCTCCGGCGTGGTCATATGGCTCATCATCAAAAAGCCGACCGTGTCCATACCGAGAACGCGTGCGTACTCGATATGCTGCTTCGAAATGTCGGCTTCGGTGCAATGCGTGGCCACGCGTACGACGCGCGCACCCGCGTCGTACGCGGACTTCAAATCATGAATGGTGCCAATGCCGGGCAGCAGCAGCGTCGCGAGCTTCGCGTGCTTCACCACATCCGCGACGGCTTCGATCCATTCGAGATCGGTGTGCGCGCCGAAGCCGTAGTTGAAGCTTGAGCCCTGCAGACCGTCGCCGTGCGCGACTTCGATCGAATCGACCTTCGCATTGTCCAGCGCACGTGCGATGTCCTGCACGTTCTGAATCGAATACCGATGACGAACCGCGTGGTTCCCGTCGCGCAGCGTCACATCTGAGATATAGAGTTTCTTGCTCATCGTGTTTCCCTTATGTCTCTCACGCGCCCTGCGCGCTCAAAAGCATCTGCGCCATGCGTTCGGCGGTCGCCAGCGCGGCCGAAGTCATGATGTCAAGATTTCCGGCATAAGCCGGCAGATAGTGCGCCGCACCTTCGACCTCCAGAAACACGGAAGTCTTCAGGCCGCTGATTTTTCCAAGGCCCGCAATATCGAGCGGTACACTCACCGGAATGTCGTCGAATTGCACTTTCTGCTTGAGGCGATAGCCGGGCACATAGGCATTCACCCTGGCCACGGCTTGCTCGATCGACTTTTCGACGGCGTCTTTATCCACCGAATCGGAAAGCGTGTAGACGGTATCGCGCATCATGAGCGGCGGCTCAGCCGGATTCAGCACGATGATCGCCTTGCCCTTCGCCGCGCCGCCTACGGCCTCGATGGCTCTCGAAGTCGTCTCCGTGAATTCGTCGATATTGGCACGCGTGCCTGGCCCCGCTGATCTGCTGCTGATCGACGCAACGATTTCCGCGTAGTGCACCTTCGCCACGCGCGACACCGCCGCGACAACGGGAATGGTCGCCTGCCCACCGCATGTAACCATATTCACGTTGTGCGTATCGATCTGGGCATCGAGATTCACGACTGGAACGCAATACGGGCCAATCGCGGCGGGCGTCAGATCGATGACGCGAATCGACGGCTTGAGCGTGCGCAGCAGCGCATCGTTCCCCACATGCGCGCCCGCCGAAGTCGCGTCGAACACGATATCGATTTCGCCGAAGACAGGCAGACGCGCGAGCCCTTCGGCACCTTCATGCGTAGTCGCCACGCCCAGGCGCGCGGCGCGTGCGAGACCATCCGATCCGGGATCGATGCCGACCATCGCCGCCATCTCCAGATACCGGCTATTGCGCATGATCTTGATCATCAGGTCGGTGCCGATATTGCCGGATCCGATTACTGCCGCTTTAAGTTTCATTCGATGCTCCTGGACGAGCGCGCGTTAGTGCGCACTGATAACCGCTTCGTGATTCGTGTAGAGACGTTCGACCTCACCGGCCCGCAGCGTGATGACCGCTCGCTGGTTGATGTAGCCTTTGTCGGTGATTTCACCGTGTTCCAGCGAAGGAGGCGCCGACAAGAGCATCGCGCGGGTCGGCCGTTGCGAAGAACCCATGCCCGCGCCAATTTCGACCAGCGTACGTGTCAAGGTTTCGCGCACTTCGCCGCAAGCGGCGAGTTGATCCCCGCTCATTACCCCAGCGTGATCGCCAGCCAATATACGAAGCGCCGGCGAAGGAAAAAGCAGCAGTCCCACCTCGTCCCGATCATGTCCCGTGATCACGGCATCGTGCACATAGGGATGGAATGCCGACACGATACGGACGCGCAACGTACCCACGGACACCCATGTGCCCGTAGTCAGCTTGAAGTCCTCCGCGATGCGGCCATCAAAAATCACGCCGGAATTGGGATCGGACGGATCGGCAAGGCGACCCGCATCACCAATGCAATAGAAACGCTCCTCGTCGAACGCGTCGCTAGTACGCTGGGGATCGTCGCGATAGGTCGTGAACACCGATGGGCCGCGAACGCGCATCTCGAGCTTGCCTTGCCAGGGTACGAACTTCAGGTCGACACCCGGCACTGGCACGCCGATATTGCGCGAATCCGCAGTCGCAAAATGCGCGCTCGTCACTACCGGAGCAGTCTCCGTTGCGCCCCATTCCGTCGTAAAGAAGACCGGATCGTCGCGAACCGTGGCGGCCAGCGCGCGAACGCGTTCGGCCGTCTTCTGCGGGAGGGCTGCGGCCGCGAACAACAGCATGTCGAGGCGTTCGAACAGCGCGCTCGTTGCCTCGGCGTCACGCTCGAGCAAAGGCAAAAGCGAGTCGTAGCCCTTGGGGACATTGAAGAACAGCGTGGGGCGTACGTCCTTCAAATTGCGCACGGTGCGCTCGACGAGCCCCGGCACCGGCCGGCCATCGTCGATATACAAAGCACCGCCATTGCGCAGAACCAGATTGAAGTTGTGGTTAGCACCGAACGTGTGGCTCCACGGCAGCCAGTCCAGAACGATCGGCCGGGCACGATCCACGAAACGCCAGCACTGCGCAATCATCTGCTGATTCGCGCACAGCATGCCATGTGTATTGACGACGACTTTCGGTTGCCCCGTCGAGCCCGAGGTAAGAAGCAGACGTGCGGCCGTTTGCGGCGTCACTGCGAGAAAGGCCTGCTCTACCGCATCGGTAACCATGCCCGCCTCGAGCTCCCGGAGCGCCATCGCGCCGGGACGGACATTCGACGTATAAACGACACGTGCGACGCTGCCAT
The DNA here is from genome assembly GCF_003857805.1 of Burkholderia sp. Bp9099. NCBI lineage: Bacteria > Pseudomonadati > Pseudomonadota > Betaproteobacteria > Burkholderiales > Burkholderiaceae > Burkholderia > Burkholderia sp. Bp9099. The sequence continues at coordinate 34,777 of NZ_QTPU01000049.1, read as the reverse complement.
AGCCTTCGATAGCCCAGCCAAAGAGATCGCCGTCTTCCGCGTAGATCATCGCCGGCGCCAGTTGATCGAGCATCGCGTGCAGCTTCGAATGGTCTTTCGCGACCCGCGCATACGCTGACGAAACAATCGAAATCGGGCTGCCCACATGCATTGCCGCCAGCGAAAGCAGCGCCAGATTTACGCTGTTGTCCGACAGCGCTACGATCGTTGCGCCGTCCGGCAATCCCAGGTCGATCAAACCCTGTGCAATGCGCCTCACGCTATTCAGCGCGCTCGCGTAGGTCACTTCGCGCCACCCGCCGCCGCTTTCACGCTCTGCGATGAAGACGGCGTCCGGTGTCATATGCGCCCACTCGATCAGCCATTCTCCGACACAACGATGATACGGTTGCAACAGCTCGGCCGATCGCAGGACGAAGCTGCCATCGTCGCGATCCTCGCGCACGATGCGAGGGACCGCCAGTGCGCCGGCACGCACGAGCGGCGAAGAATGACGCATGCCCGTCAACATGCGTACCCCGGTACGCGCATGCTGCGCTGGAAGTCGGTGAATGTATCGCTCATGTCTCTCTCCCTCCTTTGCTTTCTCCGGACCGGCCGTCTACACCAGTTCGCAAAACACCGCGCCCAATCCGCCGATCTCCACCGCGATGCTCGCGCGCGGCGCTACCGCGACCATCGGCCCGAGCGCACCAGACAACACCACGTCGCCGGCCCGCAATACCTGGCCGTGCGTAGCAAGCTCCTTGGCGAGCCACCACGCCGCATAGAGCGGATTGCCCAGAGATCCCGCACCTGCGCCTTCGGAAACCCGCACGTCGTTCACCGTGCAGCGCATCGGACACGCAACGAGATCGAGTTCGCCAATCCGACGCGGCGTGTCGCCCAGCACATAGACACCGCAAGATGCGTTGTCCGCAATGGTGTCAACGAACGTAATCTTCCAGTCGTGGATTACGCTGTCCACGATCTCGATAGCGGGCAGCGCGAACTCGATCGTGCGTAGAAAACGCCCCCAACTGATGACATCGTCGTTCAGGTCGTGCCCCATGACGAAAGCAACTTCCGCTTCTGCTTTGGGCTGAACGAGACGCGCGGCCGGCACGGCTGCGCCACTCAGATATTCCATGTCGTCGAACAGTACGCCAAAGTCCGGCTGATCGACACCCAGCTGTTGCTGGACTGATTTTGACGTCAGACCAATCTTCTTGCCGACGATACGGCGACCCGCTTCTACCGCCGCGCGTGTGTTGATCTCCGCGACAGCATATGCAGCCTCGACTCCCGCAATATCGAACTGTTCGGAAATACGCGGAATCGTACGGCGGGCGGCACGCGCCTCCCGCAGCGCGACCGCAGCCTGTTCGATGCGCTGTTCATTCATTACACCTCCCCTTCGTTGCGCGCGGGGGACGCAACACGCCCGCGCCAGTTGTCGACTTGATGAACGAGGCTTGCGTCGTCACGATTCCGGGCGCCGATGCCCTTGACGTACTCTTGAGCCAGTCGGTCGACGATGACGGCAAGCGGCTCGACCGCCTGTACCGCGCCGACGCCATGGCCTGCTGACCAGACGTCCTTCCACGCTTTGGGTGCCGTGCTGATGTCGCCGGAGAAGTCAATCTTCTTCTCACCACTTGGCTGCGAAACACGGAGACCGGCACGCTCGATCGTCGGTTTGAGCCAGTTCGCCAGCACACCGGAGACCGACTTGGATGCCACCAGATCCTCCATGCCGCTCCCGACGAGCATTTCTCTATATGCTGGCTGTGCCAGAGATTCCTCGGCGGCGATGAAGCGCGTGCCGAGCACCGCGAAGTCCGCGCCGATCTGCTTTGCCGCCAACACGTGTGCGCCGGTCGACACCGCACCTGCGAGCCCCAGCGGGCCGCTCCAGAATGTTCGGACTTCATCGACGAATGCGAACGGGTGATATACGCCTGTATGACCTCCTGCACCCGCGCATACGAGAATGAGGCCATCAACGCCTGCCTCCACGGCCTTGCGCGCCATCGCCGGCGTGGCGACATCGGCCATAACGAAGCCACCGTAGCCGTGCACGTGATCCAGCACACGGCGTGGGCTGCCGAGTGCCGTTGTCACGATCTTCGGTTGGTAGCGCAACACAAGCGCCAGCTCGGCGTCGAAACGGTCGTAGCTGCTGTGGACGATCATGTTCAAAGCCCACGGTGCAGCAGCGCCTTGCGCGACACCGTCGGCGATGCCTCCAAGCGCTTCATCGAGCGCTGCCAGATTGCGCGCGTTCGGGGCAGCGAACGTGCCGACAACGCCTGCACGCGACGCTGCAACGACCAGTTCGGGACTCGAGACCAGAAACATCGGCGCGACCATCACGGGCAATCGCGTCGAAGCGAACAATGCGCGAAGCTGCGAGGACATGATTCTTTCTTCCATGTTGTACGTTTCAGCTGAAGACATTCAGGGCACTTTCCTGCGTGCGGCGGGGCCGCGGATTTCCCAGCCACCATCACTTTGCAGGATCGCCGCGGTTGTGGCCGGTGAATCGGTACGCGAGGCGAGCAGCACGTAGTGACCGGTGTGGTCCTCCGGCTGCGCGATAAACCCAAGCGGCATCGCATCGGCCACGGCGTCCGCGAAACCGGGGATATCCGACAGCCGGTCGTTCTCACGCCCGAGCGCCTGAGGCCCCTTCAGCGGCGTCACCGTGCCACCAGGGGCGACGCCGTTCACGCGTACGTCAGGTGCCAGCTCCCACGCAAGCTGCTTGATCAAGCCGACACACGCATGTTTCGACGCGACATAGACCGGACCGCCGCCGCCCGCATAGAAGCTCGCGTTCGAAAGCGTGAAGATCATGCTGCCGCGTGTGTCGCGCAGCGCGGGAGCTGCGCTCTGCGCAGCCAGCATGTAACCGAGGACGTTGACCGCGAACACTTCCTCGAAGGTAGCCTTGAGCGTCACGCCATCGAACTTGCGCAGCGACGCAAAGTGATCCCACACACCCGCGTTGGCGACCAGCGTATCGAGCTTGCCGAACGCGCGCACCGTAGCATCGACGGCTTGCGCATTTGCTTCGGGAGAGCGCACGTCACCCACTGTGATCGCGATGCGATCACCGAATTCGTCATGCATCATGTCAGCGTGCGCCGCGCTGCGAATCAGCACGCCGATGCCGGCCGCGCCCTCCGCAAGAAAGCGGCGCACGACCGCCAGACCGATTCCAGAACTGGCGCCCGTTATGAGCGCCACATCGTCGTTGAGCCAGCCCATATCAGAAGAACGTGTTGAGGTTTTTTGACATCAGCAGCGACTGCGTGATGACGATCGTTCGTTGTGCGATTCGCAGTTCGCCTTCGACTTCGCGCAGCGTGTCTTCGCGGCGGCCAAACAACAGATCGTTGTCGGCTTCACCGCGGCTACGGTAATTTGCGAACACCGACTGTACGATGTATTCGCCGGCGCTCTGCGCGTGGCTCGCCTCCACGTTGCTGATGACGTGGACATGGCGCGTCGGCGGATCTTCTGCCCAGGCGGACGGTTGCATGAAGCGCGCAACACGACGCTCGAGATCGAGATGGGTGTCGTCGAAATATGCGCCCCGGCCGCGCGCATATGCGCCCAACTTGTCCGCACGGCGCCGATTTTCAATCGACGGCATCCAGTAATGGATATCCGGCGTCATCAGCGCCAACCATTCCTCCCAGCGCTCGCAATCAAGCAGACGTGCTTCATGAAACAGAAACTGCTCGATCCGATGCGTCGTTTCGCGATCTGCTGCTGGACCGGCCGGTAACGCAAAATCGGCTATTGCATGCGCATTCATGCTTCCACCCCGCTCGCATCGTGGCAGAAGGCACTTTCCGGCAATTTCGCGATATCGCGGCGCGGGACCTCATCCCAAGAACGTGCGCCCATGAAGTCTGCCCAACGCTGATAGAACGCGCGATGATTCGCTTCATTGACCTGATTTCGGTAGACGTTCCCGGGCAGATCCGTATCGTTCAACTGCGTTCCGAAGCCGAGCCCCATATACAGATCCTGCTGACGCGTCACGAAACCGGCGTTGGTACGCGTCGAGAATTCGAAATTCTCTCCGTCGTCCATTTCAAACACACCGGAAGGCGAGAACGTCATCATCGTACCCTTGAGCCAGCGATCCTTGATGTCCTGCGGCGCGCTGCGGTTGACGATGGTCCACGTATGCAATTCGATCTTGCCCGGTCCACGGGGATGCCAAACGCGGAACGTGTTCTGCCCCGGGAGGAACGACAAATTCGGAAATACACTCACGGACGAAATCGAACCAATCATCTTCGAGCGGAACTCGCCCAGGCGTTCGACCACTTTGGGCTGAATTCCGTAGAGGTACTTCCGTATCGCCTTGTCGCCGAGCGTCGCAGCATTGCCAACGGTGTCCAGATTGAATTCCCAACCATGGCCGTTGAAATTAACGTGATACGAATCCGGATCGCGACAGACGTCCGCAACCGGCCCCCCCAGCATCGCGCGAGCCGCGGAATCGTGGGTCCAGAGTGCATGATAGATATCGCCGATGAAGTTCTCGACCGGTACCTTCCAGTTGCAGTTGATCACGGATTTCACGCAGCCGCCGATAAATTCCGTGCCATCGCCATCCATATCGAGCATCACGTCGAGGTAGAAGCGAAAATCGCCCAGCCATTCGTCGAGCGATGGCGCACCGGCATCCATATTTCCAAACACCAGCCCCTTGTACAAAGCAACCTGTGCGACCGGATGCAGGCCATGCTCGGGCGTCTTCATGCCGCTGGCGTCGAAAAGTTCTTTCCCTGCCATCCCGCGCAATCCACCGTCGATCCCGAAGCTCCAACCGTGATAGTTGCAAACGAAGCCACGAGCGTTGCCCGCGTCGGTAAAAGCCAGTTTGTTCCCGCGATGCGGGCAGGTGTTCAAAAATGCTTTGATCGAATTGTCCTTTTGCCGGACCACGATGACGTTGTCCTCGGCCATATAGGTCGTGAGGTAGTCTCCCGCTTTGGCCAACTGCGATTCATGCCCGAGAAACAGCCAACTGCGCGCGAAGATCTTCTCGAGTTCCTGCTCGTAGATCGCCCTATCCCAGTAGACGCGCCGCGAAAGACTGCCCTTCTCGAGGTTGATGAGCCGATCAAGATACGGCAGCGGTTCGCTCGCGACGTCGCGCTTGAGCCGCGGGCAGGCACCTGTGCAATCGTGAGACATATGCATCCCCTTCAAACCGCCGAAACCGCGTCTTCGGACTCAGCGTCGAGATCGGCGAAAACTTCATCGCCCTCTTCGATTACCCGATAAGTGCGCAGATCGACGGTGCACGGAAACGCCATGGCCTGGCCCGTGGGTATGTGGAACTGGCCGTCGTGCACGGGGCACGCGATCAAGTCACCGTAGACGATCTCGCCCGCCGTCAACGATGCAGTCGCGTGCGTGCAGGTATCGCTGGTCGCGTAGAAGCGACCTTCGATGTTGTAGACCGCCAGCGGACATGCGCCGTGTTCGACCTTGCGCATTTCGCCGGGCGCGAGATCCTCGCGCTTGAGCAGAAAGATCTTGTTCATTGCTTACTCCGTTATTGCAGATGCAACTGGACGAAACCGAGTCCCGTCACCCACTCGGGCACGGGTGCGTAGTCGATGACCTCACCGCGTGCGCCGGCGAGCGCGCCCATCGCGCACGCCCAGTTTCGTATTTCCATGCCGCCGTTGCCGCCGTTCTCGAGGATGTACGCGTCGCTCAGACGCGCGAGTGCGTCGGCATCGCCACGCGTTGCATAATCGAGGATCTCGCGATCGAACGTCTCGTTGACGCGCCCCATTTCCGCCGTGCCGACCCAGTGACTGAGGCCTCCGCTGCCGATCACCGCCACGCGTTCGTCGGCCGGCCATGCCTCGACAGCCGCCCGGATTGCGTAACCCACCGAGACCGCACGCGAAAGCCGGATATAAGGATCGACGCCGGCCGCGAGGTACACCGGAATCGTGCCCACCCGCATTCCGGCGTCCCGCAGTGGCTGCACGATCAGCAGGTTCGGGATGCCGACGGAGTGGTCGACAGTCAACGCGCGCGCAACCGCCCAGTCAAATCCGTTTTCCAGACCGTGTTCCGCAATGTGCTGTGCGAGCGGAGCGCTGTCGGGAATCACCCCTCGCTTGAGCCCCGGCAACGCGTCGAGCGGACCGTCTACGTCGCCCGTGCCAATCAGAAAACTCGGCAGGCACTGCGTGCCGAACAGCATGTAATGATCAGCACCGACGATAACGACGCTCGTGGGGCGCAGAACGGCCAGCCTCTCGGCGCAGGTATCGAATGCATTCCACATCCGCTCGCGGATCGGCTGCGCAGGCGCCTCAGGTGTGACGAACATCACGGGATCATGTGGCACAAGAAAGCCACCCACCATTTTTGCCATCTCGGCTTGCTCCTTTATTGTTTGAGCGCAGCGACGTGGATGGCCTCGTTATCGCTGACCGGACGCAACCGCGCCATGTAGGCGCGCATGTCACGCTCGGGCGACAATTCCTGCCAGAATCCCATTGTCAGCATCGGATTGACGCCTGTGTTTTGCAGCGCGAGGACATCGAAATCGAGCACCATGCGGCGTTCCTCGTCATCGAGCACGTAGCGGCGCAGAAAGCCCTCTGCATCCTCACGAAAGCGCTGCTTCGCGGCACGATCGACGTTCAACTGGTGAAGGACACGTTCAAGTAGGTTGCGGCTCATGGCGCTTACTCGCAGAAGGCGGTCACGAGACGCAGGAAGTCGGCGCGCCGCTCGGTCTGGACCCAGTGGCCGCATTGACCGAACAGATGCAGGTCGGCGCGCGGAATTGCACGTGCCAGCAGCTGCCCGCATTGCGGTGGCACGACGCGATCCTCACGACCATGCAGCACAAGTGCCGGCGCCTGAATTTTCGCGACCACATGCTCGGGGAAGCCCTTCACGACGGTCGGACCTTCTGCAACGGGCTGGGGAATCAGTTTGCGCAGAGCGTCCTGCGCGCCGGGCCGCGCGCTCGCGTCGAAGCGCGACTTGACCATTTCCGGCGTGATGATCGACTGGTCGAACGGGAAGAGCCGCATGGTGCGCTCCATGTTCTCAAGCGACGGCTCGTATTCCCATGCCGAACGCAGCCCCGGCGTCTGTTCAAACTCGCCCGCAGGCGTGCCGAGCAGGACGATGCGCTCGACGCGCGATGGGTCGAACACCGCGAGACCCAGAGAGAGAGCGCCGCCAAACGAGTTGCCGACGAACGACGCCTTCTCGATGCCCAGTGCATCCATGATGCCGACGAGATGGCGTACCCACAGCTTGATGTCGTACTTGCTGTTTTCCTTGAACTCCGTAAAGCCGAAGCCCGCGATGTCCGGCGCGATCACGCGGAACCTTTCCGCGAGATCAGGCATCACTCCCTTCCAGTTGGTCCAACCTGAGACGCCCGGCCCTGAGCCGTGCAGCAGAAACAAGGGCTTGCCCCGCCCTTCGTCGAAATAATTCGTGCGGTGCTCCCCTGCGATCAGTTCCTTGCCGACTCCGTCAAGCTTCGTCATCACGCTTCTCCATACGCATACGTATGCGTATGGTAGGTGGCACACGTGGCTCAGTCAACGAGATGCTTCTCGGGGTTAACGCGGCATGACCTGATGCCTTAACTGCAACGCGACACGCAAGACGCGTTAGCGATGCCTGTAAAATGATCGTTTTCCGGAGTGGCCATGGCATCAAGAACAGGCAATAAGAGCGGTCGGGGACAATTTGGACCGGACGACTGGATTCGTGCAGCGCAGCGGGTTTTGGAAAGCCGATGCATTGACGCCGTGCGCGTGGAAGTGTTGGCCAAGGAAATGGGCGTCACAAAAGGCAGCTTCTACTGGCACTTCAAGGACAGGGACGACCTGCTACAGCGCATGCTTACGGCATGGCGGGATGTGGCCACCGAGCAGATCATCTTTCGGTTCGAGAGCCGAGGACTGTCGGCGCGTGAGCTGATACACGACCTCATCTCGTTGCCGTTCAGGGGCGAATCGGCAAAGCAAGCCGCAGCGACAGAGCTGGCAATTCGTGCCTGGTCCCGCCGCGACGAATCTGCTCGAAACATATTGAACGAAGTCGACGCAAAGCGGCTGAGCTACATTGCCGAATGCTTCCGGGCACTCGGCTTCAGCGCGGTCGAAGCAAAATCGCGAGCATTTGTACTATACAGCTACGAATTGTCAGAATCATTGCTTTCTCAGCAAGGGTCTGCCAAGCAGAAGGACGACCGACGTACGTTCATCGAGAAGTTATTGACGACACCACTTAACAGTGAGAAGGAATAAATCATCGAGAAGACGTGGCGAACCTGACAGTGCTCGACCACGCCGACAAGGTTGTGATCTGCGCCCCCTTCGGCAGGGAAGCCAGCTTAGAAACTGCAACCAAATCAACAACGGGGCTGTTTACTCCAATGAATGCTGTACCTTCTCGTTGTTTCTTCGACGAAAAGGTATCGCTAAACCGATACCTGACGACGAACTTTGGGCACCGATCGAGCCGTTTCTGCCCACTCCCAACCAAGGCGAAGCCGCTACCCAAGGCACAAGCCGCTCACGTAACGTCCGACGATGTCGACTCACCTGTCGTCGAGGCCATCGCACGAATCCCACCGGCCGCAAGCACCCACAACAACGCTTCCGACTGGACGATGCTCCGAATTGAGCAAGGCTTCGATCTGACCACCGTCAGCTAGGATGAACGGGTGATGACCGCTGGTGCCCGAGCGACAGCCTAGGAATCCATCAGGACCCACAAATCTACCGGGCAAGACAAGGTGCGATGCACTGAAGCAGGTCGGCTGTCATCTGATATCTCCGCGCGCCGGCTCACGTGACACGCCAATGAGTCATGCTGCCAACCCGTTCATCGAATTGGCAACCGGATTCATTTTGCGGCGTCGCAACGTCCAATGCACACGCATCGATTCGCTTCCAGTTGGAAATGACATCGTTGGACGAATCAACGCCATGCAGCGATGCTATGTCACGCGGCACCCTATCGCTCAAAAAATTCGCGAATCGCAGCGACCGCGCGCCATACACCTTTGTCGTCGACATCCATATGTGTGACGAGCCGCAGCCGATAGTGACTGGCAACTAGAATCCCGCGATGCCTGAGATAATTTACCAACTCGTCGAGGCGGCCACGTGCGCCCTCACTCAATTCGAGAAATACGACATTGGTTTCCGTCGCATCAACCTGAATCTCGGCGACGGCGGAAAGTCCGGTTGCGAGTAACTTCGCTCGCCGATGATCCTCAGCGAGCCGTTCGATGTTGTGATCGAGCGCGTAGAGGGCCGCTGCCGCGAGCACACCAGCCTGACGCATCGCCCCTCCCGCGATTTTGCGAATGCGCCTAGCCCGGCCGATAAACTCGGCGCTACCGCATAGCATGCTCCCCGCCGGCGCGCCCAGCCCTTTGCTGAAACATACGGAAACCGAATCGAAACGTCCGGCGATCCTATATGCTTCGATGGCCGGCGAGACCCCAGTCGCCGTCGTCTGCGCAATTGCGGCATTGAAAAGGCGCGCGCCGTCGAGATGAGTGGCGAGACCATATGCCGCGGCAAGACTTACTGCCGCGTTCACATAGTCCCGTGGCATTACCCGACCACCCAGAGTGTTCTCCAACGTCAGCAGCCGGGTCGTGGCGAAGTGCTCGTTGGCGGGCTTGATCTCCCCGGCGATCTTCTCAAGCGGGAGCGTCCCGTCCGGCGCATGTTCGATCGGCTGGGGCTGCACGCCGCCGAATACGGCGGCGCCTCCTCCCTCCCACCGATAGCAGTGGGCGTTGTGTCCGACGATGTACTCGTCGCCCCGTCCGCAGTGTGCAAGAATCGCGCACAGGTTGCTTTGCGTGCCTGTCGGCACAAACATCGCCTCCTCGAAACCCAGCATGGCGGCGACACGCTCCTGAAGCACGTTGACCGTCGGATCCTCGCGGTAGGTATCGTCGCCAACAGGAGCACGCATCATAGCGTCGTACATGTCGGGCGTAGGCCGCGTTACGGTATCACTGCGTAAATCGACAATCTCGCTCATACGGTTCCCAGCCTTCCATCAAGCTCAACATTGACCACGGACAGCCAGTAACCAATGCCGAACGGGAGAGCCTCGTCATTAAAATCGTAATGAGGCGTATGAACATTGCCGCCGCCGTCACCGCCATGCCGGCCGTTGCCGAGCAAAATATAAGCACCTGGCCGCATGCGCAGCATCGATGCAAAGTCCTCTCCAGCGGTAACGCGCGGCAGATCACCGTTCACTGATTTCGCACCCACGAGGTCGACCGCAGCGGCGATCACGTTGTCGGTAGCATCCGGATCGTTGATAAGGGGTTCGGATAGCCACCAGCATTTTGTAGCCGCTTTGGCGCCCTCGGACTGCGCAAAGGACTCGGCAAGCTCAGCGATACGTGTCTCGAGCAACCGCTGAACGCCGCGCGTAAATGCACGCATCGTTCCACCGATCCGCAATTCCGGGGGAATCACGTTCAACGCGTTCGGATCCCCCGCCGTAATGTTTCCGACACTAATTATTGCCAGCTCCAGCGGAGGCACGTTACGGGCAACAAGGGTCTGCAGACCGAACAGGAAATGAGCGGCTACGATTCCCAGATCGACAGACGTATGCGGACTTGCACCGCCGTGCCCGCCCGAGCCAGTGAAGCGCACCTCGAAGCGGCCCGATGCCGCCATCATTTCGTGTTTGCGGATGCCGAACGTACCTACCGGTAGACCCGGGTAGGTGTGCATTCCGAAAATACGATCACATGGGAAGCGCTCAAACAGGCCACTCTCGATCATCGCAAGGGCACCGCCGCGCCCTTCTTCCGCCGGTTGAAAAATCAGATTGACCGTGCCTGCAAAGTCGGGATTGGCCGCCAGTACTTGGGCGGCGCCGAGCAGCATGGCGGAATGTCCGTCGTGTCCGCAAGCGTGCATCACACCATGCCTCGTGGACGCGTGAGCAAACGTATTTGCTTCGCACACGGCCAATGCATCCATGTCGGCTCGCAATCCGATGGAGCGCGTGCCGGCTCGCCGACCACGAATGGTTCCGACCACGCCGGTTCCCGCGATTCCCTCCGTAACTTCGACGCCCCATTTCCTCAGCTTCCCTGCGATTAGCGCCGCCGTGCGCGTCTCCTCGAAACCGAGTTCTGGATGAGCATGAATATCATGACGAATGGCGATAATTTCATCGATGCTCTGTCTGGCAATAGCAAGTGGGCCGCTCATCGCTTCACCTCGATGTCGCGGACGGTAACGGTCAACGTATCGTTTCCGTATTTTCTTGAGCCCGGCTTCGTTATTGCCGGATACTGCACGGTAGCCATCAAATTTCCTCACAGAATGAAATCTACGCGCAAACCACCTCTCCTCAGCAATCGAACGCGGTCGCAAAGGAATTGCCGCCAATGGCAATACGTTAGAAAAGATGTTTCATGCCGACCCGAGCCAGAAACTGGTTACTGGTCGACGACGACGCCGTCAGGAAGATCGACGCGACGGCTCCCGCTCCCGTCGCTCGCTGGCCAGCGAGTTCGATATAGACATCCGTTCGTTTCGACAGGAAGTAGTCGACGGCACAATTGACCGTGTACCAGTGCGATTGTTCGAACCGGTCGGCCGATAACTGGGCGTCCAGCTGGATGAACGGCGACATCTGATAGGTCGTGCCGAAACGCAGGATTTGGTCGGTCGAAGTCACCGAGCCGAGTTTCAGACGCGTATTCGAATAGACCAGCGAGGGAGTCCACGCGCCAAGCTGGTAGTACGCTCCAACGGCAGCGATACGCTGATTGTCAAGTGTCAGTGTCGAACCGCTCTTCACCTTGACACCTAGGACGGTAGGTGCCCCCAGACTGCCTGCCCGCATCGGTGCGCCGTTGATATCCGTCAGAACTGCGACCACAGAGAACTGGCCATTCGTATATGTCAGATTGGCGCTGTACGCTCGACCGGCATTAGTCGTCAACGCGGCGGCATTCTGACCGAATGCATACATCGCGCCGTATGTGAACCCCTTGAGATTCGCGCTCTGGAATTGCACTGAGTTATTCAGGCGCTCTCCGGCCACACGATCGATATCGGAGTTCTCGACGCTGTATATCCCGCAGTTGAAGCACGACATATAACGATCCAGAAGGATCGTGAAGTCATATTGCCGCCCTAGTGTCACTTGGCCAACATCGTCGCGGCGAAGGCCCAGATAAGCCTGCTTGCCGAACAGAAGCCCACCCTGTCCGAGAGCGCCGGTACCAACAGAATAACCGTTTTCTAGTTTGAATAGTGCGGATAGACCACCTCCGAGGTAATCAACACCCGCAAAACCGACGGCGTTGTTTTTGCTGATTCCGTCTTGGAGCATCACGTTTGAATGTCCACCCATGTTGTTGACATAGGTCAGACCGCCGTCGAGACTTCCGTAAATCGTCATGGAAGACTGGGCAAACGAGCATGCACAAATAGCTTGCATTAAAATTCCAAACAAAATCTTATTCCTCACATCTCCTCCATATCTTTACTTTGAATACATAATTGCAATTATTTACCGCATTACTAATTATGCAAATCAGATTGTTAGTTCATTTATTCCATTAACGCTCTTAAAGATCCGTTGTCAGACAGTGCGTGCAACAGTACCTGTGCCGACGCGTTTTGGTAGCAGGCAAACCCCGAAAAATCCGATCACTGCGCTGAGCGTGACGTAGTAGATCGGTGCCAGATTGCTTCCCGTCGCGTTCACCAGCCACGTATTGATGAAGGGCGCGGCACCTCCAAAGATCATGACGGAAACGTTGTAGACGAGTGCCGTGCCAGTCGCCCTGACTTCTACCGGAAAAATCTCGGCCAAGACAATCGGCGCGGGCCCCCAAATAAAACCCATGAAAATCGCTACTCCGATTTGCAGTTCCAGCAAGGTTTGAAAAGATGGAGCGGCAACGAATCGATGGAACAGGAACCAAGCGGTTAGGCCGTAGCCCACCACCCCTATCTGAAGTACTGCCACGCGCCCGACCCTGTCGGACAGATGTCCGGTCAGTGGACAGAGAACCACCACGATTGCCGTGCTGATAAACGTACTGTAGCTAGCGTTAGCCGCGGAAATGCCGAGCTGTTGTTTCGCAAAGATTGGCACGAAAAAATTGAAGACGAACGCAGAAACTGTACCCACCACGCAAAATCCGATACCGGAGAGGACGGAACGCTTGTGATTCGCAATCAGGTGTTTCAGCGACATGTGGCGGACCGGTCTACCGTCGCGGGCAGTGGCGCGGACGTGTGCGAGGAACTCAGGCGACTCGTCGACCGTCGAGCGGATCAGCCACCCCACTGGCCCGACCAGCATGCCGAACAGGAACGGCAAACGCCAGCCCCACGCTTCGAACTGCGCGCCATCCAGATGCGCGGACAGCAACCAGGCAACCGCAGCACCGCACGAAGTTGCCAGCGCCTGCGCACACATCTGGAAACTGCCGAAGAAGCCGCGGCGGTTCGCCGGCGCAAACTCCACCAGCATCGTCGTGGCGACGCTAAACTCGGCGCCCGCGGAGATCCCCTGAATTATCCGCGCCACCATAATCAGAATCGGCGCACCTATGCCAATAGCGGCATAAGTCGGCATCAGTCCAATCATGCCGGTTCCCAGCGCCATCAGACTGATGGTGAGCGACAGTGCCTTGCGCCTGCCAACACGATCTCCATACACGCCCAGCACGACACCGCCCAATGGTCTGACTAGGAAACCCACTCCAAACGTGGCAAGCATCAGCGATAAAGAAGCGAGCGTGTTGGCCGTGGGAAAGTACAGACGTGCGATGGTCGTGGCAAACACGCCGTAAATCACGAAATCGAACCATTCGAATGCGTTCCCAATTACCGATGCCAGGATCACTCGCTTTATCATCGCCGGACGTGGCGTCGACAGCATTTGCATTACCATTTCCTCCGATTTATTGTCGAGCCGGTAGCGATCTGTGGCCTGCCATGTGATCCGCCGCTCCGGCGGCTAAGTCTCAGGTTCAATTTTCTGAACACGGGCTTGAAAAAAATCATAAGTAGACGAAACAGTAGCGTACAGTCTCAATCGGGTTGACGTGACAACCTATAGTTTTCCCTCATAACCTTTTTGGCGTCCCATGAAGCTTCATCAGTTACAGGCACTGGTCGCAGTCGCCGATACCGGAAGTATCCGCGGCGCAGCGCGCCTGACCCGGTTGTCGCAGACCGCTGTCAGCAAGGCCTTGAGAGAGTTGGAAAGCCAGCAGCAATTGACCCTTCTGCAACGCACGGCGAGTGGTGTCGAGTTCACCGAGGCAGGTCACAAAATCCTGCGACACGCGCGGTTGATTCTCGGGCAGTTCGAACAGGTCGACGCCGAACTTGCGGAATTGCGCGGTGACGTTTCCGGGCGTCTGGTGGTCAGTGTCGCTCCATGGATCATCCCGACCTTCTTGGCGGAATTGGTATTACGCTTCAGAGAGCGCACGCCCGGTGTACAGTTGGAGATTTTCGAAAGTCTGACGGCCGTCGCATTACCCAGGCTGCGCGACGGCATCATCGACGTTATGGTCGGGCCGCTTTCCGCAACTATGTCGGTTCAGGAGTTCGAGTGCGAGCCGTTGCTTGACTACCATTCGTGCGTCATTGCACGACATGGCCATCCCTGTGCGGACAGGACGTCGATTCACCAACTTCTCGATCAGAACTGGGTGGTCAATTACACGCCAGCCACCTATTCGTCGATGATGCGCAATCTTTTCTGGCGCCACGGCGCGACGATCGAGTCCGAACACATTCATTGCGCCCACTCGAGCTCATTGATGTTTGAACTGGTAGAGCATGGCAACATGCTCGGTTACTGCCCACAACCCTATCTCGTCATCGAACCGATCGGCAGCAGTCTTCAGGCATTGCCGTTGGCGGAACGCTTCGATGCGAATCACCTCAACATCATCACTCGACGCAACGCGATACGTAAGTCAGCTTCGAAGTGCTTCGTGGATTGCCTGCGCGATGTCATAAGACAGCGTTCTCGCTCAGCGGCCGAGAAAGACAGAAAGCTGTTCGATCTGTTGACTTTGTCGTTCTGAATCCACCGTTCAGGTGCTCGTTGACGCGAGTCTTGCGACTGTCGCCACCCGCGCGCCGCCAGCGGGTGGCTGGGCGAAATCACTTCGTCGAACTCGCTCATAGGCGGGCTGTCAATGTGAAACCTTCGCCTGCGCCGATCTCGTCGAATACCAACGGTGCGGAATTGAGTTCGGACGACCGACCGCCGAGCCGGACCCGCTGCTCCCATGTCCCCCTCGGATTGAGCTGTAACAGCCACGCATGCAAGCCACGCTGCTCGTCCGCTCGCCGTCCTTGAAACACGAGATCGGCCCCGACAGAGGTGGCTCTGCTCGTTCGGACAGTATTCTGAGATTTTTAAGGCAGTATGACTTTCCGTGAGGCGGGGGCTGGCCTGGCGTGGGGAAGCAAACGCGGGTTAGCATCGCTGCCAGAGCCGCACGGTGTGGACAGGACCACACCCGGCGATTTCCACCACGGAGGCCAGCATGAAGGACGATAGCACGGTGTACGTTGGGTTGGATGTGCATAAAGAATCGATTACGGTCGCGTATGCAATCGACGCAGGCGAAGTCGAATCGCTTGGCAAGATCGGCACAACCCAAACGGAGATCGATCGGCTGTGCAAGCGGCTGCAATCAAAGGCGTCGCACGTGCGTGTGGTTTATGAGGCTGGTCCGTGCGGCTACGGGCTATATCGGCAGCTGGTGCAGCGCGGGTTCGAAAGTATGGTCTGTGCGCCATCGCTGATTCCCAAGAAGCCCGGCGAGCGAGTCAAGACGGACCGACGCGACGCCGCGAAGCTCGTGCGCTCTCTTCGCGCGGGCGACCTGTCGGCCGTGTACGTGCCAGATGTCGAAGACGAAGCCTTTCGGGATCTGGCTCGAGCATGGGCAGCAGTCAAAGAGGATTTGCGGCAAGCCCGGCAGCGCCTGAAGTCGTTTCTACTTGCACACGGCGTAGGTTATACGGGCCGCGCGAACTGGAGTGAATCGCACCGGCGCTGGCTTTGCGAGTATTCGTTCGCTAACGCATGGCAACAACTTGCATTTGAAGAGCATAAACGCACGATCGAGGATCGGCTCGTGCAGTGTGGACGACTGGAGACGGCGTTGCGCGATGCAGTCGTCAGCTGGCGCTTTTACCCAGTGGTGCTGGCTCTGCAGGCGATGCGCGGAGTGCAGTTTGTTACGGCGGTCGGCATGGTTTCAGAATTGGGAGACCTGTCGCGCTTCACGCATCCACGTCAACTCATGGCGTGGCTTGGTGTGACACCCTCGGAGCATTCGTCGGGCAGTAAGCGGCGTCAGGGCAGCATCACCAAGACTGGCAACAGTTATGCCCGCAAGCTGCTGGTGGAAGCTGCCTGGAGCTACCGGCACATGGCACGCGTCGCGCCGGAGATTCAGCGGCGTCACGAAGGGCTCCCCAAAGAGATTATCGAACGGGCGTGGGATGCACAGTTGCGGCTGTGTCGGAGATATCGCAAGCTCGTGGCCCGCGGCAAGAATGCCAACATCGCGGTTGTTGCCGTTGCTCGCGAATTGGCCGGTTTCATCTGGGACATCGCCCGACTCGCGATGGCGCTTGCATTACCGCATGGCGTGCAGTCCGCATGACGTGATATGGATAAGCGATGAACTGATCGTGCAGGAAGTTTCCTGAAGGCGGCGTAGCCCGGTATTCGAGCAATCCGCGTTTCCACTTCGCAACGGGCAGTCCCCGACTTGCGTTTTAAGAAAGCGGCAGGCTCATGAGACGGAACTCTGTAATGCGGTAACCAACCCGCGTATGTCAGTGTGATCCACCGTCGAGCATTACTGCTACGTCGCCCTCAGGAAATTCGGAAACCTATTGAAAGAGCTTGAAAACCGAGCGTACTTGACACGGAAAGTCATATCAGTGGAACGTCCGAGGCAATCATGCTGCCGATTTGATCGCAGGCAGCGTCGCGAAGTATGCCTCGTCCGGCGTCTGATCCTTCAGGCTCGAATGGGGCCGATTCCGGTTGTACAGATCGATGTATTCGCCGATGGAGCGCCGGGCGTGGCCGCCGCGGCGCTCACCGTACAACAAGACGAGATCGTCGAGCTTGACGTCGAAATCGCTGGAACGTCTGTCTGCGATGTAGCTCTCGGAGAGGTTGTATTTGACCTTGTCGTAGCCCAGCTCTCCCGGAGATTGCTCCTCAAGAATCATCCGTTCGTATTTCATCCGATCGCCTCATGAGTTTGAAACGTTGTGCTCCTGGATTGCGGCGTCAACGTACGCTTCATGATGGAGGCCGATCCGGCGGGAGCCAGTCCTCCCAGCGGAGGAGCGGCAGCTACATATGATCCCTAGCGTTGCCGAGTCGTTTTGCTCGCGAGCAATATTTTGAGCGCTGAAGTCCTACGATGCGATGGTAAGCGCTCGACACGTACCGTCTGTTCATGAGGGCACGGCACCGGCAATCTGATTCCCATCAGATGTAATGGGAATCAGATTGATGAAGCCAGTGGTGCATGGAAGACGACCCGGATCGAGGAACTACACGAAGGAGTTTCGGGAAGCGGTTGCTGCCGAAGCGAACGATCCGAACCGCTCGATTGCCGAGGTAGCGCGTGCGCACGGCTTGAACGCCAATATGGTCGCGCAGTGGCGAAGAAGCTTACTCGATACGCAACCTGCATCGTCGGTACCAAACATCGCGCTGCTACCGGTTGATGTGGTCGATCTGCCTGCGAAGGACATCCCACATCGCGCTCTGCCGCAAACGCCGGACGTGTCGGCGAGCCCGGCGATGCCGCCAGGCTGTGAAATCGAGATCGAGGTCGGCAAACGACGTATCCGTATCCGCGGTGTGTCGCAGGAGTTCGCCGAACAGTATTTGCGAGACTGTCTGAAGTGATCCCGCCGAACACGCGAATCTGGATCGCGGCGGGCGTCACGGACATGCGTTCCGGCTTCAACTCGTTGGCCGCGAAGGTACAAACCGTGCTGGAGAAGGATCCCTACAGCGGGCACGTGTTCGTGTTCCGGGGTAAGCGCGGCGACTTGCTGAAGTGCTTGTGGTGGTGCGACGGTGGCCTGTGCCTGCTCTCGAAGCGCCTCGAGAAAGGACGTTTCGCGTGGCCGCGCGCCGATGCCGGTGTTGTTGCGCTGACGACCGCTCAGCTCGCGCTCTTGCTCGAAGGTTTCGATTGGCGGCAGCCGATCGATGCGGTACGCCCGCGAAGCGCATTGTAAACGTTCATTACGCGTGGAGAGCTTGTCGGTGGCGTCGTGTAAGCTCACCGCATGTCCGCTGCTCCCACCGATCTCCCCGACGACATTGAAGCGCTGAAGGCGATGGTCGCCAGCGCGATGACCGGTCAAGCGCTTCCGAGGAGCCCGCGGCGGTCTGGTTCACCTACACGCCGGATCGACGTGGTGAACATCCCCAGCAGCATCTCGCGCACTTCGCTGGCGTGCTGCAGGCCGACGCGTTCGCTGGTTACGCCGAGCTGTATCTCGACAGTCGCGTCCAGGAAGCTGCATGTATGGCCCACGCTCGCCGGAAAATCCACGACCTGCATGCGGTGCGTCCCAATGCCGTAACCGAAGAGGCACTGCACAGGATCGGCGCGCTCTACAAGACCGAAGAGCAGATCCGCGGCAAACCGCCCGATGAACGACGCAGAGTACGTCAGGCACAAGCGGTGCCGTTGCTCGACGACATGAAGCTCTGGTTCGAAGCGACGCTCGCCACGCTCTCTGCGAAATCCGACACGACCAAGGCACTTCGGTATGCGATGAATCGCTGGTCGGCACTGGTCTATTACTGCAGCGACGGGCAGGTGGAGATCGACAACCTGATCGCCGAGCGGGCGCTGCGTGGCGTCGCGATCGGGAGGCGCAACTACTTGTTCGCCGGCGCCGACTCCGGTGGCGAACGTCCCGCCGCGATGTATAGCCTGATCGGCACGGCACGCCTGAATGGCCTCGATCCCGAGGCGTATCTCGCCTACGTGCTCGAGCGCATTGCTGACCATCCGATCAACAGCATCGACGAACTGCTGCCGTGGAACGTGGCTCTGTCGCTGCCGTCTACTGCTCATGTCGCGCCCATCCGATAGTATCGCGACTCCCCGTCGTCGACGACCTACGCTACGGTGCTGATTGAGTGCTTACATGCGATGTGCGTTTGCGTGGCATCATGATGCAGATTGAGCGAACAAGCGGCAAAGGATTGAACCCACTCTGACGCAACGAGGCTCAGAGGTGAGATTTCACGGGAGGGCCGCGCAGTGCATTCGCATTGATATGCAGTGCCTGCAATGCGCAGGAGTTCGTGTGCGGTCGACTGAGCCGGCCGCCACACAAAGGCAAGGTTTGTCTGGCATCCTCCTTTGGCAAAAGCGAGTCAATTGTCCACTCGTGAATCGAAGTCGCGGTGACAAAATCTTACGGATGGGGGCCTCACAGAATACCGTTCAAGGAAATGTCACGCCGCGAGCGGCGTGACCGGATAGCCCCCATCAAGCGGTTGATTTATCCCTGCGCTTTCGCATGCACGAGACTGAGAATCTCGAACAGAATCTGGGCACCCGCGTGTGCGGTGTTAGTTGTCGCGTCATATTGCGGCGCGACCTCGACAACGTCACCACCGACGATGTTGATTCCCGCGAGACCGCGCAGAATCGACTGCGCTTCCCGCACCGTCATCCCACCGACTTCCGGCGTGCCGGTCCCCGGTGCGAACGCGGGATCCAGACTGTCGATGTCGTACGTGACGTAAACCGGCAGGTCACCCACAACTTCGCGGGCCTTGGCAATGACGCCGTCAACCCCGAGCCGATCGATGTCCTCGGCGTGGATGACCGTCATGCCCGACGCGTACGAGAACTCCCAGTGGTATTCGGCGGAACCGCGAATGCCGATCTGCACCGTGCGCTCCGGATCGACCAGCCCTTCCAGTACTGTGTGCCTAAACGGGCCACCGTGGTGGAACTTGCATCCGTCGAACGGACCGCCAGTGTCGCAGTGCGCATCCACGTGCACCAGCCCCACCGGTCCATTTCTGGCGATGGCACGCAGGATCGGCAGCGTAACAGAGTGATCGCCGCCAATGGACACCGGAATCACGCCAGCAGCGATGATGCTGGCAATCGTACGCTCGATATCATCGTGACATGTCGCCAGGTCGAAGCGCGAACGGAAAGGAACATCGCCCACGTCCTCCACACGCATGCTCTTGGTCGGCAGCGACTTCAGCACATGGTTATACGGTCCGATGCGCTCAATGATGCGAAGCGCGCGCGGGCCAAACTTTGCGCCGTTGCGATTGCTGACGCCCAGGTCCATCGGCACGCCGAGCAATGCAACGTCGAGCTCAGTCAGGTCCGGTGTGTCCCAGTCCATCTGGCGATATGGCGTATCCAGGAACGTCGGGATGCCTGCCCACGGAGCATCGCGGGTACCGTGCTCGTCGATGACAGTGGCTGCTACTGCTCGAAAATGCTCGTCATAGATGACGCTCTCGTTGTCTCCACCAAACTTCTCGCGAAGTACCTGCAGCTTCTCTTTATCAAATGCCATGTGTCTTCCTGAACGCTATTGATCTCAATACAAAATGAAACTGGCCCGACACGCGTGAGCGGGCCGAGCCCTCGACTTGCATTACACGGAATGCAGCGACCGCGCCTCCACCTCGCCCGAACGCACACTTTCCTTGTTGGGCAAAAAAACGGCGGCCAGGAACGTTGCACCGGTGATGACCAGGAACATGAGGCCCAGCGGCAGCCATTGCGCGCCGAACGATTTGGCAACCCACAGGCCAATCAGCGGCGTCGTACCACCGAAGACCGCACCGCAGAGCTGGAAGCTCAGGGAAATGCCCGTGTAGCGCATCTCGACCGGAAACACCCGCGGCAGATAGGCCGACAGCACGGCGTAGTATCCGCCGATGAATGCTGTCGCAATCAGAATTGCGATAGAGATGTTGCCGACGTTGCCAGTGCTGACGAGTTGCATCATCGGCAACGCCCACAGCGTCGCGGCGCCCGTGATGAACATCAGAAACTTGCGCTCGCCGATCCGATGAGCAATGTAGGAGCCAATCGGAAAGCTCACGAGCTCGACCACGCCCGTCCAGGCAATGATGTCCAGAATGTCCGGTTTGGAGACTTTCAGATAGGTCGTCGTGAACGTAATCATTAGCGTCGTGACGAAATAGAAGCCAGAGATACCAAGCATGCAGAACGCGATACCCAGGAACAGTGCTTTCTTGTGATTGCGAAACACCAAGCGCACCGGGGCAACATCGCTGATCTTGCCTTCGGCCTTGCGACGCTCAAGCTCAGGGCTCTCATTGACGTTGCGACGAATGATGAATGCAACGATCACCAGAGCGCCGCTGATCAGGAACGGAATGCGCCAACCCCACGATTGGTAATCCGATTGCGGCAATCCCGACACTACTCGGAAGATCAGCGTCGCCAGAATCAGGCCAACCGGGCTTCCATACTGAGGTGCAGAAGCGATGATCGTGCGCCACTTCTCCGGCGCATGCTCGCTGGCGATCAGTACCGCCCCGCCCCACTCACCGCCGACGGCGATGCCCTGTACCAGGCGCAGAAGCACCAGAATGGCGGCGGCACTAATACCAATGGAGTGATAGCTCGGGATCAGCCCAATGAGCGTCGTCGCGGTACCCATCAGCACCAGGGTGATGATTAGACTTCGCTTTCGCCCGATTTTGTCACCCAGGTGACCGAAGATCAGCGCGCCGAACGGCCGTGCGACAAACCCGACAGCGAAGGTTCCTAGTGACGCAAGCGTCCCCATCAATGGATCGCCGGTTGCAAAAAACACATCGCCAAATACAAGGGTGGCGGCGGTGCCGTAACAGTAAAAGTCGTACCACTCGATCATTGTTCCGAAGAATGCAGCAAGTGCCGCTCGGAAGGGTTGATGCTCTGTCTTGTTCATTAACGCCCCTGATTTCTAACCAGTCAGATCAGTTGGTCTGCAACTGGTCTCCTGGGTGCCAGCACTATTGAAAAGTTCACAAGCGTAAGCAACGTGACCATTTCTAGCGTTGACGATAGCAGTGGATGGCTATAACTTATATAGCCACCAAAATACCAGTTTTAAGTCCACTTCCCCATGAAAGAGGTGCTGCTCTCTGACTTGCTGTCGAGTGTGCTTTCGCGCGAATCTGTCCACTCACTACAGCGTCAAATCTACGAAATCGTGCGTCGTGCCGTGCTCGATCACACGCTCGTTCCTGGCCAAAAGATCCCGTCGTCTCGTCAGCTCGCTTTGGAATTAGGCATCTCGCGAATCACCGTTTCGCTCGCCTACGATCGGCTTGTCACTGAGTCGTATCTGACGGCAACAAGTGGTAGCGGTACGTTTGTCGCCCAGACGGGCGCGATGCCCCGAGCGGCTCCCGATCAGGCTGCTCCTGCGAGGCCATGGACCTCGCTATCTCGGCGTGGCGAGAAGTTGGCCAAAGGTCCTGGCGGCATTCCGTACCACGCCGGCGCATTCGTGCCGGGAGTCGCTGACGCAACGATGTTTCCCTTTCATATCTGGAAGCGGCTGCTGACGCGGCATATTGCACGCGCCAATTTGCCGCTATCCGGGTACGCGATGGAGGGGGCTGGCTATCTGCCGTTGCGCGAGGCCATTGCCAACTATCTGGGCATTTCACGATCGGTCGTCTGCGAACCCGGTCAGGTCATCATTACGTCGGGAACGCACCAATCGATTGACCTGTGCGCACGCCTACTGGCAGACGTTGGAGATCGCGCGCTGGTCGAGAACCCTTGCCACTGGGCGTTTCCGTCGGTGCTCACGGCAGCCGGATTGCATGTGGATCCGCTCGTCCTTGACGAGCAAGGCGCCAGCCTGCGCGCCAGCAAGCTATCCAAACGCACCCGACTGGCCGCGGTGAGTCCGTCGCATCAATATCCGACGGGGGTCGTCATGCCTTTGAGCCGGCGCCTGGAACTGCTCGAGCGCGCTCGCAAGTTGGGACTCTGGATTCTGGAGGACGATTACGACAGCGAGTTTCGCTATGACGGTGCGCCGTTGCCTTCCCTGCAGGGGCTCGATACGGATGGCCACGTCATCTACCTGGGAACGTTCAGCAAGGCCACTTTCCCGGGCATGCGCATGAGCTACATGGTCGTGCCGCAGCATCTCGCGCCTAGCTTCTCTGCTGCTTGCGTCGAGATATACCGACCAGGGCAACTTCACACCCAAGCGGCACTTGCAGATCTCATTTCCGAAGGCCATCTGTCGCAACACATTCGCCGCATGCGGGTGGAATATGCGGCACGGCAACGGCTGATGCGCGACGCCATCGAGCAAGAAATTGGCGATACACTGACGCTTTCCAGTGCTAAATCGGGTCTGCACGTATTTGGACGCCTCGGCAAAGAAGTCCAAATTCAGCGTTTGCGAGATGAAGCCACTCGTCTGGGGCTGATTCTCGGCAAACCGCGGCTCGTCTCTGACGCCTCCTCATCTTACCGAAACGCCATCGTGCTCGGTTTCGGCGGCGTGTCGATGGAAGCGATTGGCCCCGGCGTGAAAAAGCTTGCTCAGGCCATCGAAATTGCTTCAAAGCCGCCGCACCGCTAGGTGGGCGGCTTCACCGTGGATCAGCGGCGTGCCAGTACCCGGGCCGCCGCATCGAGCAGAATGTCAGCATCGGCCGGCGTAAAAGCCAGCGGCGGGCGAATCTTCAATACGTTACCATGCAGGCCGGTCGCGCTGATCAGCACTCGCTCCTCGCGCATAGCGTTGACGAACCAGGTCGTTTCTTCGCGCGCCGATGCCTTCGTGGTGCGATCCTTCACCAGCTCGACGCCAATGAACAGGCCATCACCGCGTACATCACCAATGATGTCGTACTGTTGCGCGAGCTCACGGAATCCGGCGCGCAAGCACTCGCCCGCCCTCTCAGCGTTCTCTAGCAACCCCTCGGTTTGAAGTACATCGAGCGTGGCCATCGCGGCCGCACACGACACCGGATTGCCGCCAAAGGTGTTGAAGTATCGGGCTTCCTCGCCAAACACCTTGATCACTTCAGGCTTGGCGACCATTGCAGCGATCGGGTGACCATTGCCCATTGGCTTACCCATCGTGACGATATCTGGCACCACCGAGTGACGCTGGAAACCCCACATGGCAGAGCCCGTGCGACCGAAGCCTGCTTGCACCTCGTCCGCGATGAATACACCGCCGGCCTTGCGAATGACCTCGACCGCTTTCGACAGCATGCCAATGGGGTGGCTGAACACGCCGTCGCTGGAGAAGATCGTGTCCACCAGCAACGCAGCCGGCTTGATGCCGTGACGCTTCAGATCGTCCACTCCTGCCTGAACGCGCTCAGCCAGCGTTGTCGCCAAGTCGTCATTCGGCTCTCGGTAGGCATCGGGCGCCAAGACGGTACGGACGTCGATGCCTAACGGTACGGCGGCGCCAAGTGATGGAGAGACTGCCGAAACAGATGCCGTAACGCCGTGATATGCCAGCTTGGTGACGATGATCCCTGAGCCGCCAGTGTGACGGCGAGCAACGCGCAACGCAAGATCATTTGCCTCACTGCCTGTACAAGTGAACATCACCTGCGACAGCTCGGCCGGAAAGGTTGCCAACAGACGATCTGCATAGTTGAGAATGCCGTCGTGCAGATAGCGGGTATGTGTGTTCAGCGTCGCGGCCTGCTCTGCGATGGCGGCAACCACGCGGGGGTGGGCATGCCCGACCGATGCGACGTTGTTGTACGCGTCCAGATACTCGTTACCGGCCTTGTCGTAGAGGCGTACTCCCTTTCCGCGGACGAACTGCACAGGGCGCTCGTAGAACAGGCGGTACGACGGGCCGAGCACTTTGCAGCGACGCTCGATCATCTTCTTCTCATTGGCGTCCAGGCCCTCGATCTTGCTCGGGTCGAACGCATTGAGCATCGCTTTATCCATAGACATTCTTCCACTCCTCAAGCGTTGCAATGGCACGACGGATCGTGCCGACAGTCTCATTTCTCGAAATCGTCGACATACGCAGCAGTCCATCCCACGACAGAGGGTTGTTGCGCAGGATGTATTCGCGGTTTTCCGGATGCAGCGTTGCACGCCACCCGGTGATCGCTACGGTCGTCAGCAATCGCGTCGCGATCAGGTCCGGCAGCAGGCAGATCTCCTCGTCGGTCAGCGGGTTGGTCGCGTGGTATCCGGCAACGAACTCGGATGCAGTGACCAGCGGATTGCCGGTCGGGGCCAGTTGATAAGCCGCCGCGACGCCCACGTCGAATACCAATGGGCCAATAACGATGTCGCCGAAGTCCAGGATGCCGGTGACCTTGTTGTGGCACGTCGAGTCAACCATGACGTTGTAGGCATTCAAGTCATTGTGAATCACCTGCCGCCGCAGGCTTGCTAGCTGCGGCCTGACCTCGTGCTCGAAGCGATCCATCAGACGCCTCGCGAGCTCACGGTGCGTTTCGTCTTCGATGAACGACAGCAGTCCACGGAGTTGATCGGCCCGCTGTGTGTCCCACAGGAACGTCTTATAAGGCTGCACAATGTCGAAACCCGTCAACGCCATGTCGAACTGAGCCAAGGCGCGGCCGAGCGCAAAGCGTTGGGCGGAACTGCGATCCACCTTGTAGAGCGGCACGCCCGGCAGGAACGTCATGAGCCGGACGGCATGAGTTGCACCGGTTGAATCCTTATGCCAATAGATCGGTTGTCCGTCCTTGGTACGAACGATGTGCGGCACCGGTAGCGCGTTTGTGGCTGCCATCAGGCGCTCCTGCACTTTCGTCTGAAACATCGTGACTTCACGCGCTTCTGCCGGATGGGTCACCTTGAGCAGATAGTCGACGCCGTCGCCAGTTTTCAGTTGGAAATTCTGGTCCCGCTCGCCCGTCAATGGCGTAATCTCACCGGCAACGCCGAATACGTCGAAGGCAAGCGCCTGGACCTGTTCAAGGCTCCATTTTTCAACTCGCGTATTGAGTACTTCATCTGCCAGGAATGCGAGGTTCTCGTTATTCATTGCTGTTTTTCCTCGAGACCACACCAACCTGCGATGAAAAGCGCGAGCGTCTTCGTTACCTGTTTGAGAGACGCCAGATCGACGGATTCATCATAGCCGTGCGGCATGCGGCAACGAGGTCCGTAGACGATGGCCGGTGTGTCGGCATACAGTCCGAAGAACCGTGCATCGGTCGCGGCGGACGTCGCATGTTCGAGCAACGGTTCATGAAATACCGACTCATGCGCGTGGCGCAACACCGCCTCAACCTCTTCGGCGTTTTCCAGTGCATAACCGTCTGCCATGAAGCCGTGATAGATGACGCGCGGCGGGTGATCCCGTAGGAATTCATCCGCTGCCGCGGCCTCCGCGATGAAGGCTTCGATCTCGGCGCGCTTGTCGGCCAAGCCTTGTCCAGGGTAGACGGCCACGCGCATGTCAAAATTGCACCAGGCCGGCACACTGGACGGCCAATCGCCACCGGCGATCTTGCCCAAGTTGAAGCGGATGGGGTGCGGATGGTTGCAAAAGTGCTTGTGGTGCACCTTGCAGTCATTCCAGTGCGTTTCCAGCGTCTTCAGGCATCCGATCAGATACATCGCTTTCTCAATCGCGTTGGCGCCGCCACCGGAGAAAGCCGCCGAAGCGTGCTGTGGATCGCCCTCGACCTGCACCTGGAACCAGATCGGACCGACCTGAGCCCGCAAAAGTTTGGGGTCAAGCGGCTCTGGAATAAAGGCGGCGTCCGCACGATATCCTCGGGCAAGGCAAGCCAATGCGCCGTTACCGGTACACTCTTCCTCCACTACGGATTGCAGGTACACATCCGCTGCCGGTTGCAAGCCGATGCGGCTCAAGGCATCCATGGCAGCGACACAGGCCAGCAACCCAGCCTTCATGTCTCCGGCGCCACGTCCGTACATCCAGCCATTCACGATCTCGGCACCGTACGGGTCTTTTGTCCAGCGGTTCTCCGGCCCCACCGGCACGACGTCGATGTGACCATTCATGATCAGCGAACGCCCCGTGCCCGCGCGGCTCCGATGCGCGCCGACCACATTGATCGCCTCGTCATAGGACACGGCAACCGGCGAGAAGCCCGGCAGCTCGCGAATCTCGTCGACATCGATCGTCCAGGAGTCCACGTCATAGCCACGCTGTCGATAAACGTCCGCCATAAAGGCCTGGGCCCGACACTCTTCACCACGCTGGGACGGGATCTTCACCAGGTTCGCCAGCAACTCCACCTGGGCATCAAAACCGGCATCGACGGCGGCACAAAGGTCTTCCTTCACCTTTTCGGTCAGTTGGGACTCGTTGTCGGTCATGCCGCACCTCCTGCGGCCGTTACGAATACCACACCGGTGACAACGCCAATCACGATGTCCTCTCTATCCAGCACCGGCACTTGCTCGACGTGCGCCTCCAGGTAGGCGCCGACGTGACGCTGGCCGATCTGTTGGTCACATACGTCGCGAAAACGGTCCAGTTCTCCCTTGACGGTGATACCGCGAGCGTCCTTCGCGGACCATGCATGTTCGAGCGGAATGTCACCGCAGAACACAGCCGAGCGTATCATCGCCGGGACGAAGCGGGCGGCCTTCCCGCTAGCCCAGATCGCAACCTCAAACGGAGCTTCGGTCTTGACACCGGCATCGACCAGCGACTGAACGACCTCAAGGCCTGCCATCACCCCGCAGCAGCCATCGAACTTGCCACCTGAAGGCTGAGTATCGATATGGCTGCACGTAATGATTGGCGGTAGGCTGTCGTTCCGGCCAGCCGCCCCCCCGGAGATGTCGCCCATCTGGTCGAGCCTGTCGATCGTGCCGGTATCGCGCATCCAGCCCATCACCAGCGTGCGCCCCTCCTTGTCCAGACCAGACAACGCAAGTCGGCGCGCTTCCTCATTTCCCGCTTCGTCAATTTGCCCGAGGCACATCAGGTGCTCCCGAAAACGGTCTCCAATGGCTTTCAACTGCATGTCCGCTCCGCGTATCTGTACACTCAAAGAGGATCTAATATTATTTTTTTTCCGAATGATCCTGTATAGCCACTTTGATGTTTTTCTTATGGACGGTCATGAACGACAAGGGAATCGTGGAAGCTGCTTGCTTTTTAATGCAGGCAAGTCAGCGGAATTTATGAGTTACCAGCATTAGTTCAGCAGTAGGATATAGCCGAGCGGCTTCATCAGCGGATGATTGCTGTACCAGACGATCCACTCCAGCCCGGTCACTTCGACGTAGTCCCCCGTTGGCAGATTCCACCGGTCGTCGCAACAAAAAATTTTTGAACAGATTTCAGGTAGTCGTCCAGAGCTTCAGCAGTTGTCTTCCAGACGTGCGTATTCTGGGCGCGTCAGCATGCCCTCAGTCAGTATTGGCTTGCCGGACGACGTGCAGAGCGACGCAACGTCCGCGTCGCGCATGCATTGAGCTTATCTATAACGACGACTCGCGGATCGATCGATTTCACCAAATCGCGCCTGACTTCGTCAGCGGAGAACTCCGGCGAATACACCCGAACGGTCTTCCATGCGCGCCCGCTGGCGAGATGACGCAGATGGGCGAAGCCCAATGCGCCGTTCCCGATCAAGGCAAAACCGTCCGATTCGGGCTGCGCAAGGTGTTCGACCGCCAGTGCCGTCGCACCAGCGGTACGTTCAACGGTCAGCAAACCCGAGTCACACCGCATCAGAGGATGCCCAGTCTTTATCGACATGAGCGGTCCACGCGGTAACGATTGGGCCGGAACGGGTCGGCACAGAGGGGGGAGATTCGCGCCAAATGCTTACTCATCAGCCAAGGTACGTAATGAAATCGCCTTCGTTATCAGGAAAAAGCGTCAGCCCCTGCGGCGGCGGCATGGCGCGACCGTTTGCCCGAGAACGAAACATCCGCGCGAGCGCGCCACGCGTATCCAGCGTCTGCAGTACGGCGCAAAACCGCGCCTCATCTACCACGAACGGCAAATTGTTCAATTCAGCACCCAGCGGCTGATTTCGGGACACTCCTCTCCACTCATTATCATAGATTTTCTGTCTACTATAGACATTTTGTTTTATAGAGGCGATACTTAGCCAAGTTGCCCCCATCGGATAAGTCATCTACCTCAGCTCGAGGCGCGAGGTACGCCTGTAGACCGGTATCGGGATACGGCCCCGTTCTCCTTCATCATCGGACCTGGTATGAAAATGAAGCATCTAGTTTGTGCCATCGCTCTTTCCGTGGGAGCGGTTGGACATGTATTCGCAGGCAATAGTGCAATGCTCAGAATTGGCATCGACGCCGCTTACCCTCCGTTCGAAAGCAAAACGGCTGCCGGGCAGCTACAGGGTTTTGATATCGACACCGGCAATGCAGTCAGCGTGAAAATGCAGGTCAAATGCGTCTGGGTGGAAAATGTCTTTGACGGTCTGCTACCGGCTCTGCAAGCCCGGAAGTTTGATCTGGTCAATTCGGCCATGAACATCACCGGCAAGCGGGAGCAAATTGTCGACTTCACTCCCGCAATCTATGTCGTTCCGATGGTCCTCATCGCACGCAAGAACTCTGGACTCCTTCCCACCCATTACGCACTGAGGGGTAAGCGCATTGGCATACTTCAAGGGGCGGTTCAAGATGACGTCGTCCAGCGCAACTGGAAGTCGTACGGCGTCGAGATCGTCGAGTATTCGGACCAAAATCAGGTCTATGCCGACCTAGCCGCAGGCCGCCTTGATGGTTCCGTTCAGGAGTATGACAGCACGGGACGGTTTCCTCGATAAGCCACAGGGGCGCGACTTTGCGATTGTCGGCGCACCGCTCCCGGATCCGGTGACCGTCGGAAAGGGCGTTGGCTGGGCATTCAGAAAGCAAGACGCAGCTTTACGAAACCGCGTTTCCAACGCCTTGGCGCAACTGAAGGCAGATAGGACACTGAGCAAGCTTTCAATTCAATACTTCAACCGCGACCGCATCACCAAGTGAGCGTCACGACGAAGTCTACGCAAGCATCGATTTACCCTGCATGCGGCCGGAGTGTGGCCGCTCAACCCTCACCGAAGGTACAGACATGAAGATCAAGGAATTTGTCGTCGAGCGCTGGATGGATCAATACGAGGACCATGCCACGTATAACCTCGCAGAGACTTGCGTCGAATCTCTGACAGTCGATGAACTGCTCACGATAACTGGCCGTCAAGCATCCGTGCTCGACGAGTTGCGGCCGATGAAACTGACATACGGTGCGATCGAAGGCACGCAACGGCTGCGCGAAGCCATTGCCGCCACTTACTCGCGTCAGTCGCCATCGAACGTGATCGTAACTCACGGCGCGATCGGCGGTAACGCCCTCATCTACGAAACACTGGTCGAACCGAATGATACCGTGATTTCCGTGCTGCCGACCTACCAGCAGCACTATTCGATTCCGGAAAGCTACGGAGCAAACGTGAAGATTCTGAAGCTTCGCGAGGAAAACGCATTCCTGCCAGATCTCAAGGAACTCGAGTCGCTCGTCGATGACAAGACGCGTCTCATCGCGATCAACAACCCGAATAATCCGACCGGCTCGCTGATGGACGAAGCGTTCCTCGGCAAGATCATCGAAATCGCACGCCGCTGCGGTGCGTACTTGCTATGCGACGAAGTCTATCGAGGAACCGATCAGGTCGGCAGCGGCTATAGCCCGTCGATCGCCGATCTTTACGAGCGAGGCATCAGTACGGCGAGCATGTCGAAGACTTACTCACTCGCTGGACTGCGCTTGGGCTGGATCGCCGGTCCAGAGGAGCTAATTCACGCGGTCGCCGTTCATCGCGATTACAACACGATCAGCGTCGGCATGATCGACGACTACTTCGCGACGCTTGCGCTCGAGCATCGAGACGCTATCCTGAAGCGCAATCTCGACATCGTACGTACCAACCTCGCCATTGTAGAAGCGTGGGTCAAACGTGAGCCGCTGGTTTCGTGGATCAAGCCGAAGTCCGGAACGACTGCACTGCTCAAATTCGCAGTCGACATGCCATCCCGTGAATTTTGTACCGAGCTGCTCGACGCAACGGGTGTAATGTTTACGCCAGGCAGTGCGTTCGATATGGAGGGTTATGTGCGGATCGGCTACGCCAATAATCAGACTGTCTTGGAGCAAGGGCTCGCGCGCGTGTCCGACTTCCTGCGCAAGAAAGTTAACTAATTGCCTCTTCGATCGCCAGAACCGACACCACCGTCGCGTGAACCGATCTCCCACGCTGCGGAGCGACGCGAGAATAGCGCCGCTCCGCAGTGGGGCTACTCCGCACGCGTCATGCATCTCCACTCATTTTCTTCAAATGCTTGTAAGCGGTCGCCCACCCCATACCATGCGCATGTATCAGGTTGATGCATTCACCGATCGACTCTTCACAGGAAACCCCGTCGCCGTCCTCGTGGTCGATGACTGGCTTCCGAACGAGATCATGCGGTCGATCGCCGCAGAGAACAATCTAGCTGAAACTGCTTTTGTCAAGGCACGGCTCGATGGGGCGTGGGACTTGCGCTGGTTTGCTCCGGCGCACGAAGTCGACTTTTGTGGACATGCCACTCTTGCAACAGCACACGTATTATTGACCACAATGAAAGAGAGCGCTCCAGTCATCTTTCATACCCGTGTCGGTGAGTTGAAGGTATCAAAAAGTCCGGTAGGATACCGGCTAGACATTCCACGATTCTCACCGGAAATGTTGACTGCGCTTCCAGAGGAAATTGCCGACATTTTCGACGTCCCTCCCGTTCGAATTTTTCGGAATTTCGAGAATTTTTTCGTGGACCTCGGCAGCGCTGATGCTGTTCGCACATTTGTTCCAAATTTACTCGCAATTTCCCGGCTTGGCCCGGTCGGGCTTGTCATTACGGGACGGGAGGCCGAGAATGCAAAGGCTCATTTCGTGTCCCGTTATTTCGCGCCCGGCGCCGGTTTTCCCGAAGATCCTGTGACGGGGTCTATCCACGCAACGCTCGTTCCGTATTGGTCAGCGCAGTTGGGGATCGATAGGCTTTGAGGTTCCCTCGGTATTTCGCCTTCCAACGGTCCCGAGTTATGCCGCGGCGTCCTTGGTCTGCTGAGCTTTGATCCAGTCCCGAAGGAACCGCTCCGGAGAAACAAAGCCGAGCGACGAATGACGACGACTGCGGTTGTAAAACACTTCGATGTATTCGAACAGATCGACCTTCGCGTCCTGATGCGTCCGGTAGCGCGTGGCATGAACCCGTTCGTTCTTCAAGCTGTTAAAGAAGCTTTCCGTCGGGGCGTTGTCCCAACAATTTCCCTTGCGGCTCATCGAGCAGCGCATGCCGTAGGCGGCCAGTTTGCGTTGGAACTCGTGACTCGCGTATTGACTGCCCCGATCCGATTGGCACAGTGCGCCCAGCGCGGGTCGGCGGCGGAACCA
Organism: Burkholderia sp. Bp9099; assembly: GCF_003857805.1. Classification (NCBI taxonomy): domain Bacteria; kingdom Pseudomonadati; phylum Pseudomonadota; class Betaproteobacteria; order Burkholderiales; family Burkholderiaceae; genus Burkholderia; species Burkholderia sp. Bp9099. The sequence continues at coordinate 2,242 of NZ_QTPU01000049.1, read as the reverse complement.
AGCCATCGTCAGCGCGTCCGTTACGAGATCCGCCGTCATGCGCGGCTTGATCGACCAGCCAACCACCTCCCGGTTAAACAGGTCGAGCACCACGGCCAGGTACAGCCAACCCTCGTCGGTCCAGATGTACGTGATGTCCGAGCTGAACACCTGACTCGGCTCGGCGGGCGTGAACTCCCGATTCAACAGATTCGGCGCAACCGGCAGCTTGTGCTTCGAATCGGTCGTTGCTCGGTAACGGCGCTTGTGCCGGGCCCGGATGCCGTTCTCACGCATCAGCCGTTCCACGCGCGCCTTGCTGACTGGAAAGCCTCGATCACGGATTTCCTTGGTCATGCGTGGCGAGCCGTATGCGCCCTTGGCCTCGGCGTGCACCTTCCGGATCAGCGTCAGCAATTGCGTGTCCGTCAATCGCGTTCGCCCCGGTCTACCGCCACGCTTCCACGCGCGATAACCGTTCACGCTGACCGACAGCACGTGGCACAACGACGACAGCGGATATTGCCCGACCTGCCGGTCGATCCAGGCATACCTCACAGCAGGTCCTTCGCGAAGTATGCTGCCGCTTTTTTTGCGATCTCAAGCTCCATCTGCAGGCGCTTGTTCTCCGCTCGCAGACGCGACAGTTCCATCTGCTCCGGCGTGACCTGCTTCGCTCCGGCGCCGTTGAGCTTGCCCGACGCTTCACCCTTCACCCAGTTGCGAAGCGTCTGCTCAGAAATGCCCAGCTCGCGGGCCACGACGGCCACTCCCTGGCCATCCTTGACCCGCCGTACGGCTGGAGCAGCCCCCTGAAACGCCGGACACAGTCACCCACTTACAATAACGGGTAGACATAAGACTGTGTTGTTGACTAACACCAGGCAGGAAGTGATGGAAGTGTTGACGGGCCCGGAGCGCCGGCGGCGCTGGACGGCGGAGCAAAAGCTGGCGATGGTTCGCGAGAGTTTCGAACCAGGGAAGTCGGTTTCGATGGTCGCGCGGCAGCACGGCGTGAACCCGAACCAGCTGTTCCACTGGCGCAAGCTGTACCAGGATGGGAGCCTGTCAGCGGTCAAGGCTGGCGAGGAAGTGGTTCCGGCCTCAGAGCTGGCCGACGCGCTCAAGCAGATTCGTGAGCTGCAGCGGATGCTTGGCAAGAAAACTATGGAGAACGAGATTCTCCGCGAAGCAGTCGAGTATGGCCGAGCAAAAAAATGGATAGCGCACTCGCCCTCGCTGCCGGAGGACGACCAGTGAAACTGGTTTGTGAAGTTCTCGGCGTGTCGCGCTCGAACGTTTCGGCACGACTGTCGCGTCCGGCCACATGGCGAGATGGGCGGCAATCCAGGCAGACCGACGATGCGGTGGTGGTCGAAGAAATCCGCCGGGTTGTCGCCGATTTGCCCAGCTATGGCTATCGCCGCGTCTGGGGCACGTTGCGTAATGAACGCGTTGCCGCCGGACAGGTGCCGTTCAATGCGAAGCGCATCTATCGCGTCATGCGCACGCATGGTCTGCTGATGCAACGTCGTCCGACTCCGCCTCGGCAGCAACGCCGGCACGATGGCAAGGTGGCCGTGGCGTGCAGCAACCAGCGTTGGTGTTCGGACGGCTTCGAGTTCCGCTGCGACAACGGCGAACCGCTGCGCGTGACGTTCGCGCTGGACTGCTGCGACCGGGAAGCCATGAGCTGGGCGGCCACGACGGCAGGCCACAGTGGTGACATCGTGCGCGACGTGATGCTGGCTGCAGTGGAAAATCGGTTTGGCAACGAGCTGCATACACCGTCCGAAATCGAGTGGCTGAGCGACAACGGTTCGGGCTATACGGCCGACGATACACGCCGGTTTGCAGCGGCCATCGGCCTGAAGCCATTGACCACGCCGGTGTGCAGCCCCCAAAGTAACGGGATGGCCGAGAGCTTCGTGAAGACAATGAAGCGCGACTACGTTGCCTTCATGCCGAAGCCGGACGCAGCGACTGCTGCACGCAACTTGGCCATCGCGTTCGAGCATTACAACGAGAAGCATCCCCATAGCGCGCTGAAGTACCGCTCGCCTCGCGAGTTCCGGCGCTCAATGGATTCTGCAACCTTAGTGTGACGCTGTGTCCGGGATTACAGGGTCAACTCCAACGGCGGCCAACTTGAACTCTGCCGTGTACGACTGTTTCGGTACCTTGAACTGGACCGGCCAGCCTTTCGTAGACATCTTCGAGCCATAATTTACGGCAACCGAGGAGGTCAGTATGAGCGGCAAGC
>NZ_QTPU01000048.1:0-43225 GCF_003857805.1 Burkholderia sp. Bp9099 | reverse complement strand
GAAAAGTTTGAGCGGACCAAGCCGCACGTCAACGTTGGTACGATTGGTCACGTTGACCACGGCAAGACGACGCTGACGGCAGCGATCACGACGGTGCTGACGAAGAAGTTCGGCGGCGAAGCGAAGGCTTACGACCAGATCGACGCGGCACCGGAAGAAAAGGCGCGCGGTATCACGATCAACACGGCACACGTCGAGTACGAAACGGCTAACCGCCACTACGCACACGTCGACTGCCCGGGCCACGCTGACTATGTGAAGAACATGATCACGGGCGCGGCACAGATGGACGGCGCGATCCTGGTTTGCTCGGCAGCAGACGGCCCGATGCCGCAGACGCGTGAGCACATCCTGCTGGCACGTCAGGTTGGCGTTCCGTACATCATCGTGTTCCTGAACAAGTGCGACATGGTGGACGACGCTGAACTGCTCGAGCTGGTCGAGATGGAAGTTCGCGAACTCCTGTCGAAGTACGACTTCCCGGGCGACGACACGCCGATCGTGAAGGGTTCGGCCAAGCTGGCGCTGGAAGGCGACACGGGCGAGCTGGGCGAAGTGGCGATCATGAGCCTGGCCGACGCGCTGGACACGTACATCCCGACGCCGGAGCGTGCAGTTGACGGCGCGTTCCTGATGCCGGTGGAAGACGTGTTCTCGATCTCGGGCCGTGGTACGGTGGTGACGGGTCGTGTCGAGCGCGGCATCGTGAAGGTCGGCGAAGAAATCGAAATCGTCGGTATCAAGCCGACGGTGAAGACGACCTGCACGGGCGTTGAAATGTTCCGCAAGCTGCTGGACCAAGGTCAGGCAGGCGACAACGTCGGTATCCTGCTGCGCGGCACGAAGCGTGAAGACGTGGAGCGTGGCCAGGTTCTGGCGAAGCCGGGTTCGATCACGCCGCACACGCACTTCACGGCTGAAGTGTACGTGCTGAGCAAGGACGAAGGCGGCCGCCACACGCCGTTCTTCAACAACTACCGTCCGCAGTTCTACTTCCGTACGACGGACGTGACGGGCTCGATCGAGCTGCCGAAGGACAAGGAAATGGTGATGCCGGGCGACAACGTGTCGATCACGGTGAAGCTGATCGCTCCGATCGCGATGGAAGAAGGTCTGCGCTTCGCAATCCGCGAAGGCGGCCGTACCGTCGGCGCCGGCGTCGTCGCCAAGATCATCGAGTAAGCCAGTTATTCGTTGATCGACAGTTTTGGGGCTGGCAACAGCCAGCCCCAGCATGGTTTAGGGGTATAGCTCAACTGGCAGAGCGTCGGTCTCCAAAACCGAAGGTTGGGGGTTCGATTCCCTCTGCCCCTGCCAAAAATCGCCACGTGTCCCACGTGGCATTTGTTTTAAGGTGTTATGGCGAATCCATCCGTCGAAACTGTAAATACCTCCGGCGATAAGCTGATGCTGGCCCTGGGCGTATTGCTGGTCTTGGCCGGATTCGTGGGCTTCTTCTGGCTGGCCAACCAGCAGTGGTATGTCCGCGGTGCCGCATTGGCGGTAGGTATCATCGCCGGCGTGGCCGTCGGCCTGATGTCCGCACCTGGCAAGAGCCTCATCGCGTTTGCCAAGGATTCGTACAAGGAAGTCCGCAAGGTCGTTTGGCCCACCCGCAAGGAAGCAACGCAAACCACACTCGTCGTGTTCGGTTTCGTGCTCGTGATGGCGATTTTCCTCTGGTTGAGTGACAAATCGATCGAATGGGTGATTTTCTCGGCGATTCTGGGTTGGAAATGATATGAGCGATACTCCGGCATCCCCGAGCGGAAAGCGTTGGTACGTCGTGCACGCCTACTCCGGTATGGAGAAGAGCGTGCAGCGTGCGCTTCAAGAGCGCATCGAACGTGCTGGCATGCAGGATAAATTCGGTCAGATCCTGGTTCCGACCGAAGAAGTGGTCGAAGTCAAAGGTGGCCACAAGGCAGTAACCGAGCGTCGTTTCTTCCCCGGCTACGTGCTGGTGGAAATGGAAATGACGGACGAAACGTGGCACCTCGTGAAGAACACGGCGAAGGTCACGGGTTTCGTCGGCGGTGCGCGTAACCGCCCGACTCCGATTTCCCCGAAGGAAGTCGAAAAGATCATGTCGCAGATGCAGGAAGGCGTCGAGAAGCCGCGCCCGAAGACCCTGTTCGAAGTTGGCGAGATGGTGCGTGTCAAGGAAGGCCCGTTCACGGACTTCAACGGCACGGTCGAAGAAGTCAACTACGAAAAATCGCGCGTGCGTGTGTCGGTCACGATCTTTGGCCGATCCACTCCAGTCGAACTCGAGTTCGGCCAGGTCGAAAAAGTTTGATCCCGATTCGGTGGGCAGCCTCGGCTGCCCACCTTCGCGCTTACGGTCCGCGTTATGGCCGTTGAGGAGCGTCAGTAGCCAGCGGCGAACGCGCGTTATCACTCACCGAACGCCGTCTGGCGTTCTAACGAGGTTTACAAATGGCAAAGAAGATTGTCGGCTTTATCAAGCTGCAGATTCCTGCAGGTAAAGCCAACCCGTCGCCGCCGGTCGGTCCGGCACTGGGCCAGCGCGGCCTGAACATCATGGAGTTCTGCAAGGCGTTCAACGCGCAGACTCAAGGCATGGAGCCGGGTCTGCCGGTGCCGGTGGTCATCACGGCATACGCTGACAAGAGCTTCACGTTCGTGATGAAGACGCCGCCGGCAACCGTCCTGATCAAGAAGGCAGCGAAGGTGGACAAGGGCTCGAGCAAGCCGCACACCGACAAGGTCGGTTCGATCACGCGCGCTCAAGCCGAAGAAATCGCGAAGACCAAGATGCCGGACCTTACGGCAGCTGATCTGGACGCAGCCGTTCGCACCATCGCTGGTAGCGCACGCTCGATGGGCATCACTGTGGAGGGCGTGTAAATGGCTAAGATCTCCAAGCGCCGTCAGGCATTTGCCGCCAAGGTCGACCGTCAGAAGCTGTACGCGATCGAAGATGCACTGGCACTCGTGAAGGAATGCGCGAGCGCGAAGTTCAACGAATCGATCGACGTCGCAGTCCAGCTCGGCATCGATGCGAAGAAGTCGGACCAGGTCGTTCGTGGTTCGGTCGTTCTGCCGGCAGGTACGGGCAAGTCGGTTCGCGTTGCCGTGTTCGCGCAAGGCGAGAAGGCCGAGCAGGCTCGTGCAGCAGGCGCGGAAATCGTCGGTATGGAAGACCTGGCAGAGCAGATCAAGGCTGGCCAGATGGACTTCGACATCGTGATCGCTTCGCCGGACACGATGCGTATCGTCGGTACGCTCGGTCAGATCCTCGGCCCGCGCGGCCTGATGCCGAACCCGAAGGTTGGTACGGTCACGCCGGACGTCGCAACCGCCGTCAAGAACGCGAAGGCTGGTCAGGTGCAATTCCGTGTCGACAAGGCCGGTATCATCCACGCGACCATCGGCCGTGCATCGTTCGAATCGACTGCACTGCGTTCGAACCTGTCGGCGCTGATCGAAGCGCTGCAGAAGGCCAAGCCGGCAACGAGCAAGGGCGTCTACCTGCGCAAGATCGCACTGTCGAGCACGATGGGCGTCGGCGTGCGTGTCGACCAGGCTACGCTGGCAGCGTAAGAAAGTATTCGGGCCGCTTCGTTCGCGAAGCGGCCTACATGGGCTTTGGGCGGTTGTTCGTGCAGTTGGGCGGGCAACCGGTTATCAAAGACCGTTGGTGGGACGCAGCAGGCAGGCGATCCCTTAATTCAAGCCAACGCAGATGGCGAACCCGAAAAAGTTTTGCAGTGGTGAAGCCGCAGGTCGTGAAGCGATTCACGGCGTGAGGTGGAAATACTCCTAACGAGGTCGGACGCCGTTGTTGAACGAGGTACGTGAGGTTTCGGCCATGCCGGCCGCGCCGAACGTATCGTTTCTGGAGGCTAACCGTGCCGCTTAATAGAGAAGACAAGCAAGCCGTCGTCGCTGAGGTTTCCGCGCAAGTCGCGAAGGCCCAGACCGTTGTGCTGGCTGAGTATCGTGGAATTGCGGTTGGCGATCTGACCAAGCTGCGCGCGAAAGCGCGTGAGCAACAGGTTTACCTGCGCGTGTTGAAGAACACGCTGGCGCGTCGCGCTGTTGAAGGTACCCCTTTTGCTCCGCTGGCAGAGCAGATGACTGGTCCGCTGATCTACGGCATCTCGGAAGATGCAATTGCCGCTGCTAAGGTCGTCAACGACTTCAGCAAGAGCAATGACAAGTTGGTCATCAAGGCTGGTTCGTTCGATGGCAAGGTGATGGACAAGGCTGGCGTGCAAGCGCTGGCAAGCATCCCGAGCCGTGAAGAACTGCTCTCGAAGCTGCTGTTCGTTATGCAATCGCCTGTTTCGGGCTTCGCGCGTGCTCTGGCCGCGCTCGCCGAGAAGAAGCAAGCGGAAGCTGCGTAAGCGAACGTGCATCAGCGTTACTGATCGCTGGCTGTATCCGAATTCAATTTAGGAGTATTTCAAATGGCAATCGCAAAAGAAGACATCCTGGCAGCAGTCGAAGGGATGACCGTTCTGGAACTGAACGAACTGGTCAAGGCGTTCGAAGAGAAGTTTGGCGTGTCGGCAGCTGCAGTGGCAGTCGCTGGCCCGGCAGGCGGCGGCGCTGCTGCTGCTGCAGAAGAAAAGACCGAATTCACGGTCGTTCTGGCTGAAGCAGGCAGCAACAAGGTTGCAGTCATCAAGGCAGTTCGCGAACTGACGGGCCTGGGCCTGAAGGAAGCGAAGGACGTCGTTGACGGCGCACCGAAGGCTGTCAAGGAAGGCGTCGACAAGGCTGCTGCTGAAGAAGCCAAGAAGAAGCTGGAAGAAGCTGGCGCGAAGGTCGAAGTCAAGTAAGTTTCGACGCGCTGTGCGAAGGCTGGCGGTATTTTCACCGCCGGCCTTTTTGTGCTTTGTGGGGACGTTATTCTGGCACTCATTCGGGAGCCCGAATAATCGGCCCCAGAAGCCAAAGAAAACCGCCGAATCGTTGTCAATGCATCGATTGGCGTTTCTCTTTGTCTTCTGAAGCGACTGCAGAAGGCAAGTTTGGTCGGGTAGCGGGCAACACAGGCATCCGCTGCCGTCAGCCAGCGGTTGGTAGCGGCCAACCACCAAGCTTCTCGGCTCGTTCAAGCCATCGGGCGGCCATCGGGTCTCAGTCGGTGAACACTCGGGTTTGAAACGTCCAGGTATCCCGCCTCGACAGCACCCGCCGTGATTCGGAGATCGTATGCAATATTCCTTCACCGAGAAGAAGCGCATTCGCAAGAGTTTCGCGAAGCGCCCCATCGTTCACCAAGTTCCGTTCTTGCTGGCCACCCAGCTTGAATCATTCAGCACGTTTCTGCAAGCCGATGTGCCTGGCGCGCAACGCAAGCCTGAAGGTTTGCAGGCCGCCTTCACATCGGTATTTCCCATTGTTTCGCACAACGGCTTCGCGCGCCTCGAGTTCGTGAGCTATGCGTTGTCCGCGCCGGCATTCAACATCAAGGAATGCCAGCAGCGTGGCCTGACGTACTGCTCCGCGCTGCGCGCGAAGGTCCGCCTCGTCATCCTCGACAAGGAATCGCCGAACAAGCCGGTCGTCAAGGAAGTGAAGGAGCAGGAAGTGTACATGGGCGAAATTCCGCTCATGACGCCGACGGGCTCGTTCGTCATCAACGGCACCGAGCGTGTCATCGTCTCGCAGCTGCACCGTTCGCCGGGCGTGTTCTTCGAACACGACAAGGGCAAGACGCACAGCTCGGGCAAGCTGCTGTTCTCGGCACGGATCATTCCGTACCGCGGCTCGTGGCTCGACTTCGAATTCGATCCGAAGGACATCCTGTACTTCCGCGTCGACCGTCGCCGCAAGATGCCGGTCACGATCCTGCTGAAGGCCATCGGCCTGACGCCTGAACAGATCCTCGCGAACTTCTTCGTGTTCGACAACTTCACGCTGATGGGCGAAGGCGCGCAACTCGAGTTCGTGCCCGAGCGCCTGCGTGGTGAAGTCGCGCGCTTCGACATCACGGATCGTGATGGCAAGGTCATCGTCCAGAAGGACAAGCGGATCAACGCGAAGCACATTCGCGATCTCGAAGCCGCGAAGACCAAGTTCATCTCGGTGCCGGAAGACTATCTGCTCGGCCGCGTGCTGGCGAAGAACGTCGTCGACGGCGACACCGGCGAAGTGATCGCGAGCGCGAACGACGAAGTCACGGAAAGCGTGCTCGAGAAGCTGCGCGAAGCGGACATCAAGGACATCCAGACGCTCTACACGAACGATCTGGACCAGGGTCCGTACATCTCGTCGACGCTGCGTGTCGACGAAACGACCGACAAGACGGCCGCGCGCATCGCGATCTACCGCATGATGCGTCCGGGCGAGCCGCCGACCGAAGAAGCGGTCGAGGCGCTGTTCAACCGTCTGTTCTACAGCGAAGAAGCGTACGACCTGTCGAAGGTCGGCCGCATGAAGTTCAACCGCCGCGTCGGCCGTGACGAGATCGTCGGCCCGATGACGCTGCAGGACGACGACATCCTCGCGACGATCAAGATTCTCGTCGAGCTGCGCAACGGCAAGGGCGAAGTGGACGACATCGACCACCTCGGCAACCGTCGCGTGCGTTGCGTCGGCGAACTGGCGGAAAACCAGTTCCGCGCGGGTCTCGTGCGTGTCGAGCGCGCGGTCAAGGAACGCCTCGGCCAGGCCGAAAGCGAAAACCTGATGCCGCACGACCTGATCAACTCGAAGCCGATTTCGTCGGCGATCCGCGAGTTCTTCGGTTCGTCGCAGCTGTCGCAGTTCATGGACCAGACCAACCCGCTGTCGGAAATCACGCACAAGCGCCGTGTTTCCGCACTGGGCCCGGGCGGTCTGACGCGCGAACGCGCAGGCTTCGAAGTGCGTGACGTGCACCCGACCCACTATGGCCGCGTGTGCCCGATCGAAACGCCGGAAGGTCCGAACATCGGTCTGATCAACTCGCTCGCACTGTACGCGCACCTGAACGAGTACGGCTTCCTCGAGACGCCGTACCGCAAGGTCGTGGACAGCAAGGTGACCGACCAGATCGACTACCTGTCGGCGATCGAGGAAGGCCGCTACATGATCGCGCAGGCGAACGCCGCGATCGACGAAAACGGCACGCTGATCGACGAACTCGTGTCGTCGCGTGAAGCCGGCGAAACGATGATGGTCACGCCGGACCGTATCCAGTACATGGACGTCGCGCCGTCGCAGATCGTGTCGGTTGCAGCTTCGCTGATCCCGTTCCTCGAGCACGACGATGCGAACCGTGCACTGATGGGTTCGAACATGCAGCGTCAGGCCGTGCCGTGTCTGCGTCCGGAAAAGCCGGTCGTCGGTACGGGCATCGAGCGCACCTGCGCGGTCGACTCGGGCACGACGGTCCAGGCGTTCCGCGGCGGCGTGGTCGACTACGTCGACGCAGGCCGTATCGTGATTCGCGTGAACGACGACGAAGCGGTCGCGGGTGAAGTCGGTGTCGACATCTACAACCTGATCAAGTACACGCGTTCGAACCAGAACACGAACATCAACCAGCGTCCGATCGTGAAGATGGGCGACAAGGTCTCGCGCGGCGACGTGCTGGCCGACGGCGCCTCGACGGACCTGGGCGAGCTCGCGCTCGGCCAGAACATGCTGATCGCGTTCATGCCGTGGAACGGCTACAACTTCGAAGACTCGATCCTGATCTCGGAGAAGGTCGTTGCGGACGATCGCTACACGTCGATCCACATCGAAGAGCTGAACGTCGTTGCACGCGACACGAAGCTCGGGCCGGAAGAAATCACGCGCGACATCTCGAACCTGGCGGAAGTCCAGCTCGGCCGTCTCGACGAATCGGGCATCGTGTACATCGGTGCTGAAGTCGAAGCCGGCGACGTGCTGGTCGGCAAGGTCACGCCGAAGGGCGAGACCCAGCTGACGCCGGAAGAGAAGCTGCTGCGCGCGATCTTCGGCGAGAAGGCTTCGGACGTGAAGGACACGTCGCTGCGCGTGCCGTCGGGCATGAGCGGCACCGTGATCGACGTCCAGGTGTTCACGCGTGAAGGCATCCAGCGCGACAAGCGCGCCCAACAGATCATCGACGACGAACTGAAGCGCTACCGTCTCGACCTGAACGACCAGCTGCGCATCGTGGAAGGCGACGCGTTCCAGCGTCTCGCACGCATGCTGGTGGGCAAGGTCGCGAACGGCGGTCCGAAGAAGCTCGCGAAGGGCACGAAGATCGACCAGGCTTACCTGGAAGACCTCGACCACTACCACTGGTTCGACATCCGCCTCGCGGACGACGAAGCAGCGGCATCGCTCGAAGCGATCAAGAACTCGATCGAAGAGAAGCGTCACCAGTTCGACCTCGCGTTCGAAGAGAAGCGCAAGAAGCTCACGCAAGGCGACGAACTGCCGCCGGGCGTGCTGAAGATGGTCAAGGTGTACCTCGCGGTCAAGCGTCGCCTGCAGCCTGGCGACAAGATGGCGGGCCGTCACGGTAACAAGGGTGTCGTGTCGAAGATCGTCCCGATCGAAGACATGCCGTACATGGCCGACGGCCGTCCGGCAGACGTCGTGCTGAACCCGCTGGGCGTTCCGTCGCGGATGAACGTGGGTCAGGTTCTGGAAGTGCACCTCGGCTGGGCCGCGAAGGGCCTCGGCTGGCGTATCGGCGAAATGCTGCAGCGTCAGGCGAAGATCGAGGAACTGCGCGTGTTCCTGACGAAGATCTACAACGAGTCGGGCCGCCAGGAAGACCTGGAAAGCTTCACCGACGACGAGATCCTCGAACTCGCGAAGAACCTGCGCGAAGGCGTGCCGTTTGCAACGCCGGTGTTCGACGGTGCGACCGAGGAAGAAATGGGCAAGATGCTCGACCTCGCGTTCCCGGACGACATCGCGGAACAGCTCGGCATGAACCCGTCGAAGAACCAGGTCCGCCTGTACGACGGCCGCACGGGTGAAATGTTCGAACGTCGCGTGACGCTCGGCTACATGCACTACCTGAAGCTGCACCACTTGGTCGACGACAAGATGCACGCACGTTCGACCGGCCCGTACTCGCTCGTCACGCAGCAGCCGCTGGGTGGTAAGGCGCAGTTCGGTGGCCAGCGTTTCGGTGAAATGGAAGTGTGGGCACTCGAAGCGTACGGCGCGTCCTACGTGCTGCAGGAAATGCTGACGGTGAAGTCGGACGACGTGACCGGCCGGACGAAGGTTTACGAGAACCTCGTCAAGGGCGATCACGTGATCGATGCAGGCATGCCGGAATCCTTCAACGTGCTCGTGAAGGAAATCCGCTCGCTCGGTATCGACATCGATCTCGACCGCAATTAATCGGACTACGGAGAGAAGGCAATGAAAGCTCTGCTCGATCTATTCAAGCAAGTCCAACAGGAAGAAGTTTTCGACGCGATCAAGATCGGTCTGGCCTCGCCGGACAAGATCCGTTCGTGGTCGTTCGGCGAAGTGAAGAAGCCGGAGACCATCAACTACCGTACGTTCAAGCCGGAACGCGATGGTCTGTTCTGCGCGAAGATCTTCGGGCCGATCAAGGACTACGAGTGCCTGTGCGGCAAGTACAAGCGCCTGAAGCACCGCGGCGTGATCTGCGAGAAGTGCGGCGTCGAAGTGACGCTGGCGAAGGTGCGTCGCGAACGGATGGGCCACATCGAGCTGGCCTCGCCGGTCGCGCACATCTGGTTCCTGAAGTCGCTGCCGTCGCGTCTGGGCATGGTGCTCGACATGACGCTGCGCGACATCGAACGCGTGCTGTACTTCGAAGCATACGTGGTGATCGAACCGGGCATGACGCCGCTGAAGGCGCGGCAGATCATGACCGAAGAGGATTACTACAACAAGGTCGAGGAATACGGCGACGAATTCCGTGCCGAGATGGGCGCGGAAGGCGTGCGTGAACTGCTGCGTGCGATCAACATCGACGAGCAGGTCGAGACGCTGCGCACCGAGCTGAAGAACACCGGCTCGGAAGCGAAGATCAAGAAGTACGCGAAGCGCCTGAAGGTCCTCGAGGCATTCCAGCGCTCGGGCATCAAGCCCGAGTGGATGATCCTCGAAGTGCTGCCGGTGCTGCCGCCGGAACTGCGTCCGCTCGTGCCGCTGGACGGCGGCCGTTTCGCGACGTCGGACCTGAACGACCTGTATCGCCGCGTGATCAACCGTAACAACCGGTTGAAGCGTCTGCTCGAGCTGAAGGCACCTGAAATCATCGTCCGCAACGAAAAGCGGATGCTGCAGGAAGCCGTCGACTCGCTGCTCGACAACGGTCGTCGCGGCAAGGCGATGACGGGCGCGAACAAGCGTCCGCTGAAGTCGCTCGCCGACATGATCAAGGGCAAGGGCGGTCGTTTCCGTCAGAACCTGCTGGGCAAGCGCGTCGACTACTCGGGCCGTTCGGTCATCGTGGTCGGCCCGACGCTGAAGCTGCACCAGTGCGGTCTGCCGAAGCTGATGGCGCTCGAGCTGTTCAAGCCGTTCATCTTCAACAAGCTGGAAGTGATGGGCGTCGCGACGACCATCAAGGCTGCGAAGAAGGAAGTCGAGAACCAGACGCCGGTGGTGTGGGACATCCTCGAAGAGGTGATCCGCGAGCACCCGGTGATGCTGAACCGTGCGCCGACGCTGCACCGTCTCGGTATCCAGGCGTTCGAGCCGGTGCTGATCGAAGGCAAGGCGATTCAGCTGCACCCGCTCGTCTGCGCGGCGTTCAACGCCGACTTCGACGGTGACCAGATGGCCGTTCACGTGCCGCTGTCGCTCGAAGCGCAGATGGAAGCGCGTACGCTGATGCTGGCGTCGAACAACGTGCTGTTCCCGGCCAACGGCGATCCGTCGATCGTGCCGTCGCAGGATATCGTGCTGGGTCTGTACTACGCGACCCGCGAAGCGATCAACGGCAAGGGCGAAGGCCTGTCGTTCACCGGCGTGTCGGAAGTGATCCGCGCGTACGAGAACAAGGAAGTCGAGCTGGCCTCGCGCGTCAACGTGCGGATCACCGAAATGGTCCGCAACGAGGACACGTCGGAAGGCGCGCCGGAATTCGTGCCGAAGATCTCGCTGTACGCGACGACCGTCGGTCGCGCGATCCTGTCGGAGATCCTGCCGCACGGCCTGCCGTTCTCGGTGCTGAACAAGCCGCTGAAGAAGAAGGAAATCTCGCGCCTGATCAACACCGCATTCCGCAAGTGCGGTCTGCGTGCGACGGTCGTGTTCGCCGACCAGCTGATGCAGTCGGGTTTCCGCCTCGCGACGCGTGCCGGCATTTCGATCTGCGTGGACGACATGCTCGTGCCGCCGCAGAAGGAAACGATCGTCGGCGACGCTGCGAAGAAGGTGAAGGAGTACGACCGCCAGTACATGTCGGGTCTCGTCACCGCGCAGGAACGCTACAACAACGTGGTCGACATCTGGTCGGCAACGTCGGAAGCGGTCGGCAAGGCGATGATGGAGCAGCTGTCGACGGAGCCGGTGACGGACCGCGACGGCAACGAGACGCGCCAGGAGTCGTTCAACTCGATCTACATGATGGCCGACTCGGGCGCCCGGGGTTCGGCGGTGCAGATTCGTCAGCTGGCCGGTATGCGAGGCCTGATGGCGAAGCCGGACGGCTCGATTATCGAGACGCCGATTACCGCGAACTTCCGCGAAGGCCTGAACGTGTTGCAGTACTTCATCTCGACCCACGGCGCACGTAAGGGTCTGGCTGATACGGCACTGAAGACCGCGAACTCGGGTTACCTGACGCGTCGTCTCGTCGACGTCACGCAGGATCTGGTGGTGGTCGAGGACGATTGCGGCACGTCGAACGGCGTCGCGATGAAGGCGCTGGTCGAAGGCGGTGAAGTCGTCGAAGCGCTGCGCGACCGTATCCTCGGCCGCGTCGCGGTCGCGGACGTCGTGAACCCGGAAACGCAGGAAACGCTGTACGAATCGGGCACGCTGCTCGACGAAACGGCGGTCGAGGAAATCGAACGCCTCGGCATCGACGAAGTGCGCGTGCGCACGCCGCTGACCTGCGAAACGCGTTACGGTCTGTGCGCGGCCTGCTACGGCCGTGACCTCGGCCGCGGCTCGCTCGTGAACGTCGGCGAAGCAGTCGGCGTGATCGCGGCACAGTCGATCGGTGAGCCGGGCACGCAGCTGACGATGCGTACGTTCCACATCGGTGGTGCGGCATCGCGTGCGGCAGTGGCGTCGTCGGTCGAAGCGAAGAGCAACGGTATCGTGCGTTTCACGGCGACGATGCGTTACGTCACCAACGCGAAGGGCGAGCAGATCGTCATTTCGCGTTCGGGCGAGGCGCTGATCACCGACGATTTCGGTCGCGAGCGCGAGCGTCACAAAGTGCCGTACGGCGCGACGCTGCTGCAACTCGACGGCGCGACGATCAAGGCCGGCACGCAGCTGGCGACGTGGGACCCGATGACGCGTCCGATCATCACCGAGTACGGTGGTACGGTGAAGTTCGAGAACGTCGAGGAAGGCGTGACCGTCGCGAAGCAGATCGACGACGTGACCGGCCTGTCGACGCTGGTCGTGATCGACGTGAAGCGTCGTGGTTCGCAAGCTTCGAAGAGCGTGCGTCCGCAGGTGAAACTGCTCGACGCGAACGGCGACGAAGTGAAGATCCCGGGCACGGAGCACGCAGTGCAGATCGGCTTCCAGGTCGGCGCACTGATCACCGTGAAGGACGGCCAGCAAGTGCAGGTGGGTGAAGTGCTTGCACGTATCCCGACCGAAGCGCAGAAGACGCGTGACATTACCGGCGGTCTGCCGCGGGTGGCGGAACTGTTCGAAGCGCGTTCGCCGAAGGACGCCGGCATTCTCGCGGAAGTCACCGGTACGACGTCGTTCGGCAAGGACACGAAGGGCAAGCAGCGTCTCGTCATCACGGACCTCGAAGGCAATCAGCACGAGTTCCTGATCGCGAAGGAAAAGCAGGTCCTGGTCCACGATGCTCAGGTCGTCAACAAGGGCGAAATGATCGTGGACGGCCCGGCCGATCCGCACGACATCCTGCGTCTGCAGGGTATCGAGGCGCTGTCGCGCTACATCGTCGACGAAGTGCAGGACGTGTATCGTCTGCAGGGCGTGAAGATCAACGACAAGCACATCGAGGTGATCGTTCGCCAGATGCTGCGTCGTGTGCAGATCACCGACAACGGTGATACGCGCTTCATCCCGGGCGAACAGGTCGAGCGTTCCGACATGCTGGACGAGAACGATCGCATGATCGCCGAGGGCAAGCGCCCGGCTTCGTACGACAACGTGCTCCTCGGTATCACGAAGGCGTCGCTGTCGACCGACTCGTTCATCTCCGCGGCATCGTTCCAGGAAACGACCCGCGTGCTGACCGAAGCGGCGATCATGGGCAAGCGCGACGATCTGCGCGGCCTGAAGGAAAACGTGATCGTCGGCCGTCTGATCCCGGCCGGTACGGGTCTCGCGTTCCACAAGGCACGCAAGGCGAAGGAGATGTCCGACCGCGAGCGTTTCGACCAGATCGCAGCGGAAGAGGCATTCGACTTCGGTACGCCGAGCGCGCCGGCGGAAGAGCCGCAACACCCGGCAGCCGAATAAGCGCGGGCGGCGCGAGCCGCCTCACGCTGCCGTATTCGCTGTCATCGAAACCGCCCGGTCCGCCGGGCGGTTTTTTTTATCCGTCGTTCACGTGCATGACGGGCTTGCCGCACGGTCGCGCAGGCCCGTCATGCGCGCGCTCGAACCCTGTCCGATCGGCCAACGTTGCACGATTCGCCGCGCGCTGCGCGAGCGGGTTGTTAAAATTGCGGTCATCCTTCCGCCGTCCTCGTTCTCACTCATGTCCCGCGCCCTCGAAATCCTCGACGAAGTTTTTGGTTATTCCGCCTTTCGCGGCCAGCAGGGCGAGATCGTCGAACACGTCGCCGGCGGCGGTGATTGCCTCGTGCTGATGCCGACGGGCGGCGGCAAGTCGCTGTGCTACCAGATCCCGGCGCTGCTGCGCCGCGAGGCCGGGCAGGGCGCGGGCATCGTGGTGTCGCCGCTGATCGCGCTGATGCAGGACCAGGTCGCCGCGCTGAGCGAAGTCGGCGTGCGCGCGGCCTACCTGAACTCGACACTGTCGGGCGCCGAGGCCGCGGCGACCGAGCGCGCGCTGCGCGAGGGCGAGATCGACCTGCTGTACGTCGCGCCCGAGCGGCTGATGACGGGTCGCTTCCTCGACCTGCTCGAGCGCGCGAAGATCGGCCTGTTCGCGATCGACGAGGCGCACTGCGTGTCGCAGTGGGGGCATGACTTCCGTCCCGAATACATCCAGCTGTCGGTGCTGCACGAACGCTTCCCGTCGGTGCCGCGCATCGCGCTGACCGCCACTGCCGACGCGATCACGCGCGACGAGATCATCCATCGCCTCGCGCTCGACGACGCGCGTGTGTTCGTGTCGAGCTTCGATCGTCCGAACATCCGTTACCGTATCGTCGAGAAGGACAACGCGCGTTCGCAGCTGCTCGACTTCATCCGCGCGGAACACACGAACGCGGACGGCACGACCGACGCGGGCGTCGTCTACTGCCTGTCGCGCCGCAAGGTCGAGGAAACGGCCGAATGGCTGAAGGCTCAGGGTGTGCGCGCGCTGCCGTATCACGCGGGGATGGAGTTCGAGGTACGGCAGAAGCACCAGGAAATGTTCCAGCGCGAGGAAGGCATCGTGATGTGCGCGACGATCGCGTTCGGCATGGGCATCGACAAGCCGGATGTGCGCTTTGTCGCGCACCTCGATTTGCCGAAGAGCGTCGAGGGCTACTACCAGGAAACCGGCCGTGCGGGCCGCGACGGGATGCCGGCGAACGCGTGGATGGCGTACGGGCTCGGTGACGTCGTCCAGCAGCGCAAGATGATCGACGAGTCCGATGCGGACGACGCGCACAAGCGCGTGCAGACGTCGAAGCTCGACGCGTTGCTCGGGTTGTGCGAGACGATCTCGTGCCGGCGCGTGCGGCTCCTGAACTACTTCGGCGAGGCGAGCCAGCCGTGCGGCAACTGCGACACGTGCCTCGAACCGCCCGATTCATGGGACGCGACGCGCGAGGCGCAGATGGCGCTGTCATGCGTATTCCGCGCGCAGCGCGCGAGCGGCTTCAATTTCGGCTCGAGCCATCTGATCGAGATCCTGCGCGGCGGCCGCACGGAGAAAGTGTTGCAGCGCGGCCACGATCAGCTCAGCACGTTCGGGATCGGCGCATCGCTGTCCGAACCCGAGTGGCGCGCGATTTTCCGGCAACTCGTCGCGTACGGCTATCTCGCGGTCGACCATGGCGGCTTCGGCGCGCTGATGCTGACCGAGGCCGCGAAGCCGGTGCTGAAGAACGAGGAGAAGGTCACGCTGCGCCGCTACGTGAAGCCGCAGCGCACGCGCCAGTCGTCGAGCCGCAGCGGCACGCGCGTCGACCCGACGGCCGGCATGGGCACGCGCGAGCGCGCACGCTGGGACGCGCTGCGCGCGTGGCGCGCGGAAACCGCGAAGTCCGACGGCGTGCCGGCCTACGTGATCTTCCACGATGCGACGCTGGCCGAAATCGCGCGCAACGCGCCAGAGACGATCGACGACCTGCGCCATATCCCCGGCATGGGCGTGCGCAAGCTCGAGCGCTTCGGCGACGAGATCATCGACGTCGTCGAATCGGCGTGACACAGGTGTTCCGACCCTTCCGGTAAACCGCCCGCGCGGCTGGCAAATCACGCAAGCCGTTGACTTAGTTGGCATTTCCGGAATATCATGCTGGGTTCCGGTATTCGGTGGGCCGTGTCGCGTTCGAAAGCTCGCACCCGATTCGCCGGTTCGGAAGTCAACTGTGCGTCGATTCTCGCTTTGCCCGAAATCGATGTGCAGATTTTGTTCAATTTCAGGAATAAACAATGCCAACCATCAACCAACTGGTTCGCAAAGGCCGTCAGTCGGAAACGACGAAGAGCAAGAGCCCGGCCCTGCAGGACTGCCCCCAGCGTCGCGGCGTGTGCACCCGTGTGTACACGACGACGCCGAAGAAGCCGAACTCGGCACTCCGTAAGGTCGCCAAGGTTCGTCTGACGAACGGCTTCGAAGTGATTTCGTACATCGGCGGTGAAGGCCACAACCTGCAGGAACACTCGGTTGTGCTGATCCGCGGCGGCCGTGTGAAGGACTTGCCGGGTGTGCGTTACCACATGGTTCGCGGCTCGCTGGATACCCAGGGCGTCAAGGACCGTAAGCAAGCGCGCTCGAAGTACGGCGCGAAGCGTGCAAAGGCTGCCAAGTAAGCAGTTTTTGATCAGGGATCGCCGCAGGGCGGTCAAGGCGGGAGTGCCGGATTGCCGGTGCTGTCGAGTAAGTGGTCACCCGGCCAAGCTGGTTAGTCGTGAAGATGTGATCGGGTTTGTTGGTGGCCGCGGAGCTGGAACCAGCTCCAACTGAACAAGTAAAGGAAGAATCATGCCGCGTCGTCGCGAAGTCCCCAAGCGGGAAGTGTTGCCGGATCCGAAGTTCGGCAACGTTGATGTTGCCAAGTTCATGAACATGCTGATGCTGTCCGGCAAGAAGTCGGTTGCAGAGCGCATCGTTTATGGCGCATTCGAACAAATCCAGACCAAGGGTGGCAAGGACCCGCTGGAAGTGTTCACGGTTGCGCTCAACAACGTGAAGCCGGTGGTCGAAGTGAAGAGCCGCCGCGTTGGTGGTGCCAACTATCAAGTTCCGGTCGAAGTGCGCCCGTCGCGTCGTATGGCATTGGCGATGCGCTGGCTGCGTGAGGCTGCGAAGAAGCGCAGCGAGAAGTCGATGGCTCTGCGCCTGGCTGGTGAACTCTCCGAAGCGGCCGAAGGCCGTGGCGGCGCGATGAAGAAGCGCGATGAAGTTCACCGCATGGCAGAAGCCAACCGCGCGTTCTCGCATTTCCGTTTCTAAGCGCCTGGCTGGGCTGTTTGCGGAAATAAATTCCGGGCGGGTGCGCTTTTCAGGCGCCTCGCCCGTTTGTGTTGAAGCATGATGCAGCTGGGCTGCATCATGTCATCCCAGTAGAGGATCAAAGTGGCTCGCAAGACTCCTATCGAGCGCTACCGCAATATCGGTATTAGCGCTCACATCGACGCCGGCAAAACGACGACGACCGAGCGCATTCTGTTTTACACCGGTGTGAACCACAAGATCGGTGAAGTCCACGACGGCGCAGCAACGATGGACTGGATGGAGCAGGAACAAGAGCGTGGCATCACGATCACGTCCGCTGCTACCACGGCCTTCTGGAAGGGCATGGGCGGCAACTATCCGGAACACCGCATCAACATCATCGACACGCCGGGCCACGTCGACTTCACGATCGAAGTGGAGCGTTCGATGCGCGTGCTCGACGGCGCGTGCATGGTGTACTGCGCAGTGGGCGGCGTGCAGCCGCAGTCGGAAACGGTGTGGCGCCAGGCTAACAAGTACAAGGTGCCCCGTCTCGCGTTCGTCAACAAGATGGACCGTACCGGCGCGAACTTCTTCAAGGTCTACGACCAGCTCCGTCTGCGCCTGAAGGCGAACCCGGTTCCGGTCGTGGTGCCGATCGGCTCGGAAGAAAACTTCAAGGGCGTGGTCGACCTGATCAAGATGAAGGCGATCATTTGGGACGAAGCGTCGCAAGGCACGAAGTTCGACTACGTCGACATCCCGGCCGAGCTCGCCGAGACCTGCAAGGAATGGCGCGAAAAGATGGTCGAAGTGGCTGCTGAAGCCAGCGAAGACCTGATGAACAAGTACCTGGAAGAAGGCGATCTGCCGGAAGCCGACATCGTCAAGGCGCTGCGCGACCGTACGATCGCGTGCGAAATCCAGCCGATGCTGTGCGGTACCGCGTTCAAGAACAAGGGCGTGCAGCGTATGCTCGACGCCGTGATCGACTTCCTGCCGTCGCCGGTCGACATCCCGCCGGTCAAGGGCGAGCTCGAAAACGGTGAAGAAGCAGAGCGCAAGGCGTCGGACGAAGAGAAGTTCTCGTCGCTCGCGTTCAAGATCATGACCGACCCGTTCGTCGGCCAGCTGATCTTCTTCCGTGTGTACTCGGGCGTCGTCAATTCGGGCGACACGCTGCTGAACTCGACCAAGGGCAAGAAGGAACGCCTCGGCCGGATTCTGCAGATGCACGCGAACCAGCGTGAAGAAATCAAGGAAGTCCGTGCGGGCGACATCGCTGCTGCGGTCGGCCTGAAGGAAGCGACCACGGGCGACACGCTGTGCGACCCGGCGAACCCGATCGTTCTCGAACGCATGGTGTTCCCGGAGCCGGTGATTTCGCAGGCTGTCGAGCCGAAGACCAAGGCTGACCAGGAAAAGATGGGCCTCGCGCTGAACCGTCTGGCGCAGGAAGATCCGTCGTTCCGCGTGCAGACCGACGAAGAGTCGGGCCAGACCATCATTTCGGGCATGGGCGAGCTCCACCTCGAAATTCTGGTCGACCGGATGAAGCGTGAATTCGGCGTGGAAGCGACCGTCGGCAAGCCGCAGGTTGCATACCGCGAAACGATCCGTTCGACGGCGAAGGATGTCGACGGCAAGTTCGTCAAGCAGTCGGGTGGTCGCGGCCAGTACGGTCACGCGGTCATCACGCTCGAGCCGAACGAACAAGGCAAGGGCTACGAGTTCTTCGACGAGATCAAGGGTGGTGTGATTCCGCGTGAATACATCCCGGCGGTCGACAAGGGTATCCAGGACACGCTGAAGTCGGGCGTGCTGGCTGGCTTCCCGGTCGTCGACGTGAAGGTTCACCTGACGTTCGGTTCGTACCACGACGTTGACTCGAACGAAAACGCGTTCCGCATGGCCGGTTCGATGGCGTTCAAGGAAGCGATGCGCAAGGCGAACCCGGTCGTCCTCGAGCCGATGATGGCTGTCGAAGTCGAGACGCCGGAAGACTACATGGGCAACGTGATGGGCGACCTGTCGGGCCGTCGCGGCATCGTCCAGGGCATGGAAGACATGGTTGGCGGCGGCAAGATCGTTCGCGCCGAAGTGCCGCTGTCGGAAATGTTCGGTTACTCGACGTCGCTGCGTTCGCTGACGCAAGGTCGTGCAACGTACACGATGGAGTTCAAGCACTACGCTGAAGCTCCGCGCAACGTTGCTGAAGCGATCATCAGCGCGAAGTCGAAGTAAATCTGCAGCTACCAACCGATATTTTTTGAAAGAAGAGAATCATGGCAAAAGAAAAGTTTGAGCGGACCAAGCCGCACGTCAACGTTGGTACGATTGGTCACGTTGACCACGGCAAGACGACGCTGACGGCAGCGATCACGACGGTGCTGACGAAGAAGTTCGGCGGCGAAGCGAAGGCTTACGACCAGATCGACGCGGCACCGGAAGAAAAGGCGCGCGGTATCACGATCAACACGGCACACGTCGAGTACGAAACGGCTAACCGCCACTACGCACACGTCGACTGCCCGGGCCACGCTGACTATGTGAAGAACATGATCACGGGCGCGGCACAGATGGACGGCGCGATCCTGGTTTGCTCGGCAGCAGACGGCCCGATGCCGCAGACGCGTGAGCACATCCTGCTGGCACGTCAGGTTGGCGTTCCGTACATCATCGTGTTCCTGAACAAGTGCGACATGGTGGACGACGCTGAACTGCTCGAGCTGGTCGAGATGGAAGTTCGCGAACTCCTGTCGAAGTACGACTTCCCGGGCGACGACACGCCGATCGTGAAGGGTTCGGCCAAGCTGGCGCTGGAAGGCGACACGGGCGAGCTGGGCGAAGTGGCGATCATGAGCCTGGCCGACGCGCTGGACACGTACATCCCGACGCCGGAGCGTGCAGTTGACGGCGCGTTCCTGATGCCGGTGGAAGACGTGTTCTCGATCTCGGGCCGTGGTACGGTGGTGACGGGTCGTGTCGAGCGCGGCATCGTGAAGGTCGGCGAAGAAATCGAAATCGTCGGTATCAAGCCGACGGTGAAGACGACCTGCACGGGCGTTGAAATGTTCCGCAAGCTGCTGGACCAAGGTCAGGCAGGCGACAACGTCGGTATCCTGCTGCGCGGCACGAAGCGTGAAGACGTGGAGCGTGGCCAGGTTCTGGCGAAGCCGGGTTCGATCACGCCGCACACGCACTTCACGGCTGAAGTGTACGTGCTGAGCAAGGACGAAGGCGGCCGCCACACGCCGTTCTTCAACAACTACCGTCCGCAGTTCTACTTCCGTACGACGGACGTGACGGGCTCGATCGAGCTGCCGAAGGACAAGGAAATGGTGATGCCGGGCGACAACGTGTCGATCACGGTGAAGCTGATCGCTCCGATCGCGATGGAAGAAGGTCTGCGCTTCGCAATCCGCGAAGGCGGCCGTACCGTCGGCGCCGGCGTCGTCGCCAAGATCATCGAGTAATATCGACGATCCGCGGATCCCTCCGGGGTCCGCGATTCCACGGTAGGCAGTCGTACCGTCGAAACCGGGTGTCCAGTTCGATCTGGCACCCGGTTTTTCTTTGTGGCGTGCGCGTTGCCATATTGACAAACGCACACCACCGCTTCGATTTTTCGTGTAGAATCGCGGGCTTAGCAGTGGAAGTACCGTTCGGGACCGGGCGCCTCGCTCCCCGCAGGCAACAGGTTTCGCGTTCTTTTAGTGTCCGGCGATGCAACATCGCCTCGCTCTTTTCAAGGAATCGTCATGCAGCAACAGAAAATCCGCATTCGCCTGAAGGCTTTCGACTATCGTCTGATCGATCAATCGGCTGCCGAGATCGTCGATACCGCGAAGCGGACTGGCGCAATCGTCCGTGGCCCGGTGCCGCTGCCGACGCGCATTCAGCGTTTTGACATCCTGCGTTCGCCGCACGTCAACAAGACGTCGCGCGATCAGCTCGAAATCCGTACCCACCAGCGCCTGATGGACATCGTCGATCCGACCGACAAGACGGTTGACGCGCTGATGAAGCTCGACCTGCCGGCTGGCGTCGACGTGGAAATCAAGCTGCAGTAAGGCTTTCGGCGCCTCCCGGCGTGCCGGGCGGTGCTAAGTCTTTGTATTGCTTGCGGAAATCGAGAAGTCGGGCTATACTGCTTGGCTTTTCGCGTATTCGCGTAAAAAAGTTGGGCCTTGCGTGCCCGGCATTTTGTAAATCAGCCCCGACCAATCGCAGTCGGGAATGGAGAAAATGATGAGCCTTGGACTCGTAGGTCGCAAGGTTGGCATGACCCGTATCTTCACGGCTGAAGGGGATTCGATTCCCGTCACCGTGCTGGACGTGTCGGACAACCGCGTGACGCAGATCAAGACTGTTGAAACCGACGGCTACACGGCCGTGCAGGTTGCATTCGGCTCCCGCCGCGCATCGCGCGTGACGAAGCCGCTGGCAGGTCATCTCGCCAAAGCCGGTGTCGAAGCCGGTGAAATCCTCAAGGAATTCCGCATTGACGCGGCCAAGGCAGCTGAGCTGTCGAATGGCGCCGTGGTCGGTGCTGATCTTTTCGAAGTAGGCCAGAAGGTCGACGTGCAAGGCGTGTCGATCGGTAAGGGCTACGCCGGTACGATCAAGCGTTATAACTTCTCCTCCGGCCGTGCTACCCACGGTAACTCGCGCTCGCACAACGTGCCGGGCTCGATCGGTATGGCGCAGGATCCGGGTCGCGTTTTCCCGGGTAAGCGCATGACGGGTCACCTCGGTGACGTTACGGTGACGGTGCAGAACCTCGAAATCGCTCGTATCGACGCAGAGCGCAAGCTGCTGCTCGTCAAGGGCGCGATTCCGGGCGCGAAGGGCGGCAAGGTTTTCGTGACGCCGGCCGTCAAGACCAAGGGGGCGAAATAATGGAACTCAAGCTCCTGAACGAAAATGGTCAGGAAGGTGCAGTGGTCAACGCGTCGGACGTCGTGTTCGGTCGTGACTACAACGAAGCGCTGATCCACCAGGTCGTCGTCGCGTACCAGGCGAATGCTCGCCAGGGTAACCGCGCACAGAAGGACCGCGAGCAAGTCAAGCACACCACCAAGAAGCCGTGGCGTCAGAAGGGTACGGGCCGCGCTCGTGCCGGTATGTCGTCGAGCCCGTTGTGGCGTGGCGGTGGTCGCATCTTCCCGAACTCGCCGGAAGAAAACTTCTCGCACAAGGTCAACAAGAAGATGCATCGCGCAGGTCTCTGCTCGATCTTCTCGCAGCTGGCCCGCGAAGGCCGTCTGTCGGTCGTCGAGGACATCATCCTCGAAGCGCCGAAGACCAAGCTGCTGGCTGACAAATTCAAGACCATGGGTCTCGACTCCGTTCTGATCATCACGGACACGGTCGACGAGAACCTGTACCTGGCTTCGCGCAACCTGCCGCACGTGGCGATTGTCGAGCCGCGCTACGCTGACCCGCTGTCGCTGATCTACTTCAAGAAAGTGCTGGTCACGAAGGCTGCGGTCGCCCAGATCGAGGAGTTGCTGTCATGAGCGAGATTCGCAAGAACGATCATCGTTTGATGCAGGTCCTGCTCGCACCGGTGATCTCGGAAAAGGCGACGCTGGTTGCCGACAAGAACGAGCAAGTCGTGTTCGAAGTCGCACCGGATGCCACGAAGCAGGAAGTGAAGGCGGCTGTCGAGCTGCTGTTCAAGGTTGAAGTTGATTCGGTCAACGTGCTGGTTCAGAAGGGCAAGCAAAAGCGCTTCGGCCGTTCGATGGGCCGCCGCAAGGACGTGAAGAAGGCGTACGTTTGCCTGAAGCCCGGCCAGGAAATCAACTTTGAAGCGGAGGCCAAGTAATCATGGCAATCGTGAAAGTTAAGCCGACATCGCCGGGTCGCCGCGCGATGGTCAAGGTGGTCAACAAGAACCTGCACCAGGGCAAGCCGTTCGCGGCACTGCTCGACTCGCAGAGCTCGACCGCCGGCCGTAACAACAACGGCCGTATCACCACGCGTCACAAGGGTGGTGGTCACAAGCAGCACTATCGTATCGTCGACTTCCGTCGCACGAAGGATGGCATTCCGGCAAAGGTCGAGCGTCTCGAGTACGACCCGAACCGTAGCGCGAACATCGCGCTGGTGCTCTACGCAGACGGCGAGCGTCGCTACATCATCGCCCCGAAGGGCCTGACCGTCGGCCAACAGCTGATGTCGGGTTCGGAAGCGCCGATCCGTGCAGGCAACACGCTGCCGATCCGCAACATTCCGGTCGGTACGACGATCCACTGCATCGAGATGCTGCCGGGCAAGGGCGCGCAAATGGCGCGTTCGGCTGGCACGTCGGCCATGCTGCTGGCACGTGAAGGCGTCTACGCGCAGGTTCGTCTGCGTTCGGGCGAAATCCGCCGCGTGCACATCGAGTGCCGTGCAACGATCGGTGAAGTCGGTAACGAAGAGCATAGCCTGCGCCAGATCGGCAAGGCTGGCGCGAACCGCTGGCGCGGTATCCGCCCGACGGTGCGTGGCGTTGCGATGAACCCGGTTGATCACCCGCACGGTGGTGGTGAGGGCAAGACGGCTGCAGGTCGCGACCCGGTGAGCCCGTGGGGTACGCCGGCTAAGGGTTACCGCACCCGCAGCAACAAGCGCACGACGACGATGATCGTCCAGCGCCGTCACAAGCGTTAAGGAGTAGGCAATGGCACGTTCTGTAAAAAAAGGTCCGTTCTGCGACGCCCATTTGCTGAAGAAAGTTGAGGCGGCTGCAGCTTCGCGCGACAAAAAGCCGATCAAGACCTGGTCGCGTCGCTCGACGATTCTGCCGGATTTCATCGGCCTGACGATCGCTGTTCACAACGGCCGTCAACACGTTCCGGTGTACATCTCGGAAAACATGGTCGGCCACAAGCTTGGCGAGTTCGCACTGACCCGTACGTTCAAGGGTCACGCGGCCGACAAGAAGGCCAAGAAATAAGGGGCAATCAAGATGGAAGTGAAAGCAATTCATCGCGGTGCCCGCATCTCGGCGCAAAAAACGCGCCTTGTGGCTGACCAGATCCGCGGTTTGCCGGTCGACAAGGCGCTGAACGTTCTGACGTTCTCGCCGAAGAAGGCGGCTGGCATCGTGAAGAAGGTTGTGCTGTCGGCAATCGCGAATGCGGAGCACAACGAAGGCGCTGATATCGACGAGCTCAAGATCAAGAGCATCTACGTCGACAAGGCGGCATCGCTCAAGCGTTTCACCGCGCGCGCCAAGGGCCGCGGTAACCGCATCGAGAAGCAATCCTGTCACATCACTGTGACGGTCGGGAATTAAGGAGCCATACGATGGGACAGAAAATTCATCCGACTGGCTTCCGCCTGGCTGTCAGCCGCAATTGGGCTTCGCGTTGGTACGCGAACAACAACAATTTCGCGGCGATGCTGCAGGAAGACATCGGTGTTCGTGAATACCTGAAGAAGAAGCTGAAGAACGCTTCGGTCGGTCGGGTGGTCATCGAGCGTCCGGCGAAGAACGCGCGCATCACGATTTACAGCTCGCGTCCGGGCGTCGTCATCGGCAAGAAGGGCGAGGATATCGAACAGCTGAAGACGGAACTGCAACGCCGCATGGGCGTGCCGGTTCACGTCAACATCGAAGAAATCCGCAAGCCGGAAACCGATGCGCAACTGATCGCTGACTCGATCACGCAACAGCTCGAGCGCCGGATCATGTTCCGTCGCGCGATGAAGCGTGCGATGCAGAACGCGATGCGTCTGGGTGCCCAAGGCATCAAGATCATGAGCGCAGGCCGTCTGAACGGTATCGAAATCGCTCGTACGGAGTGGTATCGCGAAGGTCGCGTGCCCCTTCACACGCTGCGTGCCGACATCGACTACGCGACCTCGGAAGCGAAGACGACTTACGGGATCATCGGCGTCAAGGTGTGGGTATACAAGGGCGACACGCTCGGCCGCAATGACGCGCCGGTGGTCGAAGAAGTAGCCGAAGACAAGCGTCCGCGTCGCAATGCGCGTCCGGGCGACCGTCGTCCGCGCCGTGACGGCGAAGGCGGCGCTCCGGGTGCTCGTCGTGGCGCACCGCGCCGTGGCGCCGGCAAGCCCGAAGACGGCAAGACTGGAGAATAACGATGCTGCAACCGAAACGCAGAAAGTATCGTAAAGAGCAGAAGGGTCGTAACACCGGCAAGGCGACGCGCGGCAACGCAGTGTCGTTCGGTGAATTCGGTCTGAAGGCGATCGGTCGCGGTCGTTTGACCGCACGTCAGATTGAAGCGGCGCGTCGTGCAATGACGCGTCACATCAAGCGTGGCGGCCGCATCTGGATCCGGATCTTCCCGGACAAGCCGATTTCGCAAAAGCCGGCAGAAGTGCGTATGGGTAACGGTAAGGGTAACCCGGAGTACTACGTCGCCGAGATCCAGCCGGGCAAGATGCTCTATGAAATGGACGGCGTAACCGAAGAACTGGCACGCGAAGCGTTCCGTCTGGCTGCAGCCAAGCTGCCGCTGAAGACGGCATTCATCGTGCGCCAGCTCGGCGCCTAAGGAGAAAACATGAAGGCTTCCGAACTTCTCCAGAAAGACCAGGCCGCGCTCAACAAGGAGCTGGCGGACCTGCTGAAGGCGCAATTCGGCCTGCGCATGCAACTCGCGACCCAGCAGCTCACGAACACGAGCCAGCTGAAGAAGGTTCGTCGCGACATCGCACGTGTGCGGACCGTCATGACTCAGAAGGCGAACCAGAAATGAACGATAGCGTGAAAACCTCGCTGAAGCGGACGCTGGTCGGTCGGGTCGTCAGCAACAAGATGGACAAGACCGTCACCGTGCTGATCGAGCACCGCGTCAAGCACCCGATCTACGGCAAGTATGTCGTGCGCTCGAAGAAGTACCACGCGCATGATGAAGCGAACACCTGCAACGAAGGCGATCTCGTCGAAATCCAGGAAACTCGTCCTGTTTCGAAGACGAAGGCCTGGACGGTGTCGCGCCTCGTCGAAGCAGCTCGCGTCATCTAAGCGGGCAGAGCAGTAGGCAGTAACAAGCACTTCGCCACGAAGTGCTTGAAATCGCAAAGTTTTTGCTTGCGTGACCAGGGTTATTTGTTATAATCCTGGTCTTCCCTCTTTATGGGAGCCCCGTCGCGGGCGAAGTTGGTGGGGGAAGCGGACTGGCGCCAGCCTGTCCGAAAGATTCACCGAATTGCGATGGCGGGTTTCGTTTGCCGTCGCTGCTGTTCCAACCCAAGCAGCCGATTGGCTGACGGGACCAAGACTGACCGAATGCATCATGGTGGTGCAATCGGATTAAGTTGGGAAAGACAAACCATGATCCAGACCGAATCTCGGCTCGAAGTAGCCGACAACACGGGTGCACGTGAAGTCATGTGCATCAAGGTGCTCGGCGGCTCGAAGCGTCGTTATGCCGGCATTGGCGACATCATCAAGGTGACCGTCAAAGAAGCAACGCCGCGCGGGCGCGTGAAGAAAGGCGAAATCTACAACGCCGTGGTGGTCCGCACCGCCAAGGGTGTTCGCCGTCAAGACGGCTCGCTGATCAAGTTCGACGGCAACGCCGCTGTGCTTTTGAATAACAAGCTTGAGCCGATCGGCACCCGTATCTTCGGGCCGGTGACGCGTGAGCTGCGTAGCGAACGATTCATGAAGATCGTTTCGCTGGCGCCGGAAGTGCTGTAAGGAGTCGCGATGAACAAGATTCGCAAAGGTGACGAAGTCATCGTCGTCACTGGCAAAGACAAGGGCAAGCGCGGCGTCGTGCTGGCTGTCGGTGCAGAACATGTGACGGTTGAAGGTATCAACCTCGTCAAGAAGCATGTGAAGCCGAACCCGATGAAGGGTACGACGGGCGGCGTGGAAGCGAAGACGATGCCCCTGCATATTTCGAACGTCGCACTGGTCGACGCGAATGGCAAGGCGTCGCGTGTTGGCATCAAGGTCGAGGAAGGCAAGAAGGTTCGCTTCCTGAAGACGACCGGTGCCGTACTGAGCGCCTGACGCAGCGGAGTAAAAAATGGCTCGTTTTCAAGAGTTTTACAAAGAAAAGGTTGTGCCCGGCCTGATCGAGAAGTTCGGTTACAAGTCGGTCATGGAAGTGCCGCGCATCACCAAGATCACGCTGAACATGGGTCTTGGCGAAGCGATCGCTGACAAGAAGATCATCGAGAACGCCGTCGGCGACCTCACGAAGATCGCTGGTCAGAAGCCGGTCGTCACGAAGGCACGCAAGGCAATCGCAGGCTTCAAGATCCGCCAGGGTTACCCGATCGGCGCGATGGTGACGCTGCGTGGCCAAGCGATGTACGAATTCCTCGACCGTTTCGTGACCGTTGCCCTGCCCCGCGTGCGTGACTTCCGCGGTGTGTCGGGTCGTGCCTTCGATGGCCGCGGCAACTACAACATCGGTGTGAAAGAGCAGATCATTTTCCCCGAAATCGACTACGACAAGATCGACGCACTGCGTGGGCTGAACATCAGCATCACGACGACTGCGAAGACCGACGACGAAGCAAAGGCTCTGCTCGCCAGCTTCAAGTTCCCGTTCAGAAACTGAGGTTACCGTGGCTAAACTGGCACTGATCGAACGTGAAAAGAAGCGCGCCCGCCTGGTCGCGAAGTTCGCAGCAAAGCGCGAAGCGCTGAAGGCGATCGTCGAAGACCAAAGCAAGTCGGAAGAAGAGCGCTACGAAGCACGCCTTGAGCTGCAGCAACTGCCCCGCAACGCAAACCCGACCCGCCAGCGTAACCGCTGCGCGATCACGGGCCGTCCGCGTGGCACGTTCCGTAAATTCGGCCTCGCGCGTAACAAGATTCGTGAAATCGCATTCCGTGGCGAGATTCCTGGCCTGACCAAGGCGAGCTGGTAATAGGAGAAACGTAAATGAGCATGAGTGATCCTATCGCCGATATGCTGACTCGCATCCGCAACGCGCAGATGGTCGAGAAGGTATCGGTCGCGATGCCCTCGTCGAAGGTCAAGGTTGCAATCGCGCAAGTCCTGAAGGACGAAGGTTATATCGACGATTTCGCCGTCAAGGCGGAAGGTGCGAAGTCCGAACTGAATATCGCGCTGAAGTACTACGCAGGTCGCCCGGTCATCGAACGCCTCGAGCGCGTGTCGAAGCCTGGTCTGCGCGTGTACCGCGGCCGTAACGACATTCCGCAGGTCATGAACGGCCTGGGTGTGGCAATCGTGTCGACGCCGAAGGGCGTGATGACCGACCGCAAGGCGCGCGCTACCGGCGTCGGCGGCGAAGTCATCTGCTACGTTGCTTAAAGCCGAGGAGAGAGAAACATGTCTCGAGTAGGTAAGAGCCCGATCGCGCTGCAAGGCGCGGAAGTCAAGCTGGCCGACGGTGCGATCACCGTCAAGGGCCCGCTGGGCACCATCACGCAAGCGATCAATCCGCTCGTGAACGTGGCGAACAACGACG
The DNA here is from genome assembly GCF_003857805.1 of Burkholderia sp. Bp9099. Classification (NCBI taxonomy): domain Bacteria; kingdom Pseudomonadati; phylum Pseudomonadota; class Betaproteobacteria; order Burkholderiales; family Burkholderiaceae; genus Burkholderia; species Burkholderia sp. Bp9099. The sequence continues at coordinate 14,919 of NZ_QTPU01000048.1, read as the reverse complement.
GCACGCTGAATCTGTCGCCGGTCGACGAAAGCCGCGAAGCAAACGCACTGTCGGGCACGATGCGCGCGATCATCGCGAATGCCGTGCTCGGCGTGACCAAGGGTTTCGAGCGCAAGCTGACGCTGGTTGGCGTCGGTTATCGTGCGCAAGCGCAAGGCGACAAGCTGAACCTGTCGCTGGGTTTCTCGCACCCGGTGGTGCACCAGATGCCGGAAGGCGTCAAGGCTGAAACCCCGACGCAAACCGAAATCGTGATCAAGGGGATCAACAAGCAACAAGTCGGTCAAGTGGCTGCGGAAGTCCGCGGTTACCGTCCGCCGGAGCCGTACAAGGGCAAGGGCGTGCGCTATTCCGACGAGGTTGTGATCCTCAAAGAAACGAAGAAGAAGTAAGGGTGCGCAATCATGGATAAGACTCAATCTCGCCTGCGCCGCGCTCGCCAGACGCGTATCAAGATCGCTGAGCTGCAGGTCGCGCGTCTCGCCGTGCATCGCACGAACACGCACATCTACGCTCAAGTGTTCTCGCCCTGCGGCACCAAGGTGCTCGCCAGCGCGTCGACGCTCGAAGCAGAAGTGCGCGCTGAACTGGCCGACAAGTCGGGCAAGGGCGGCAACGTTAATGCCGCGACGCTGATCGGCAAGCGTATTGCCGAGAAGGCAAAGGCTGCCGGCATCGAATCCGTCGCCTTCGACCGCTCGGGCTTCCGCTACCATGGCCGCGTCAAGGCGCTGGCTGAGGCAGCTCGCGAAGCTGGGCTCAAGTTCTAAGGAAGGAATTCGTCATGGCAAAGATGCAAGCGAAAGTTCAGGCTGACGAGCGCGACGACGGCCTTCGCGAAAAGATGATTTCGGTCAATCGCGTGACCAAGGTCGTGAAGGGTGGCCGTATTCTCGGCTTCGCCGCACTGACCGTGGTTGGCGACGGTGATGGCCGCATCGGTATGGGCAAGGGCAAGGCGAAGGAAGTGCCGGTCGCTGTCCAGAAGGCAATGGAACAAGCTCGCCGCAACATGTTCAAGGTGCCGCTCAAGAACGGCACGCTGCAGCACGAAGTGCACGGCAAGCATGGCGCATCCGCTGTCCTCCTCGCTCCGGCGAAGGCAGGTACGGGCGTGATCGCCGGCGGCCCGATGCGCGCAGTGTTCGACGTGATGGGCGTTCAGAACGTCGTGGCGAAGAGCCACGGTTCGACGAACCCGTACAACCTCGTTCGCGCCACGCTGGACGGTCTGCGGAAGCAGTCGACCCCGGCAGACATCGCGGCGAAGCGCGGCAAGTCCGTCGAAGATATTTTGGGCTAAGCCCGGGTGGTCACCATGTCTGAAAAAACTGTCAAGGTTCAGCTCGTCAAGAGCCTGATCGGGACCCGCGAATCGCACCGTGCGACCGTGCGTGGCCTGGGCCTGCGCCGACTCAACTCGGTTAGCGAGCTGCAGGATACGCCGGCGGTCCGCGGCATGATCAACAAGGTCTCGTACCTCGTTAAGGTCATCGCGTAAGCGGCCCTACGGATCAAGGAGTTGATATGGAATTGAATAACCTGAAGCCGGCCGCTGGTGCAAAGCACGCCAAGCGTCGTGTCGGCCGCGGCATCGGTTCGGGCCTCGGCAAGACGGCTGGCCGTGGTCACAAGGGTCAGAAATCGCGTTCGGGCGGCTTCCACAAAGTCGGTTTCGAAGGCGGTCAGATGCCGCTGCAACGTCGTCTGCCGAAGCGCGGCTTCACGTCGCTGACGAAGGAATTCGTCGGTGAAGTGCGCCTGGGCGACCTCGAGAAGCTGCCGGTCGATGAAATCGATCTGCTCGCACTGAAGCAAGCCGGCCTGGTCGGCGAGCTGACGAAGAGCGCAAAGATCATCGCGACGGGCGAACTGAAGCGCAAGATCGTCGTGAAGGGTCTCGGCGCCACCAAGGGTGCGCGCGCTGCGATCGAAGCGGCTGGCGGTTCGTTCGCCGAGTGACACGCGTAGCGCGTCGTTACTTGCATTCATCGGAGAAGGTACTTGGCTAACAGCCCGAGTCTTGCAAAACCCGGTCGAAGCACGGCGAAATTCGGCGATCTGCGTCGGCGAGCGATGTTCCTGCTCCTGGCGCTGATCGTCTATCGCATCGGCGCGCACATCCCCGTGCCGGGCATCGATCCGGATCAACTGGCGAAGCTGTTCCAGAGCCAGGCGGGCGGCATCCTTGGCATGTTCAACATGTTCTCGGGTGGCGCGCTTTCCCGCTTCACGATCTTTGCGCTGGGGATCATGCCGTACATCTCGGCGTCGATCATCATGCAGTTGCTGGCGATCGTCTCGCCGCAACTCGAGGCGCTGAAGAAGGAAGGGCAGGCAGGGCAACGGAAGATCACGCAGTACACGCGGTATTTCACCGTGGTGCTCGCGACCTTCCAGGCGTTCGGTATCGCGGCTGCGCTGGAAAACCAGCCGGGCCTCGTGATCGACCCCGGCATGCTGTTCCGGCTGACGACGGTCGTGACGCTGGTTACCGGCACGATGTTCCTGATGTGGCTGGGTGAGCAGATCACCGAGCGTGGTCTGGGCAACGGCATCTCGATCATCATCTTCGGCGGGATCGCAGCAGGGTTCCCGAATGCCGTCGGTGGGCTGTTCGAGCTGGTGCGTACGGGTTCGATGAGCATCATTTCGGCGATCATCATCGTCGTTCTGATCGCCGCGGTGACTTACCTGGTCGTGTTCATCGAACGCGGTCAGCGCAAGATCCTCGTGAACTACGCGAAGCGCCAGGTCGGCAACAAGATCTACGGTGGCCAGTCGTCGCACTTGCCGCTGAAGCTGAACATGTCGGGCGTGATTCCGCCGATCTTCGCATCGTCGATCATCCTGTTCCCGGCCACGATTCTCGGCTGGTTTAGCACGGGTCAGCCGTCGGGAAGCTGGATCTCCAACACGTTGCATAACGTCGCGGAGGCGCTGAAGCCGGGCCAGCCGGTCTATGTGCTGCTGTACACGCTGGCGATCGTGTTTTTCTGCTTCTTCTACACCGCACTGGTGTTCAACAGCAGGGAAACCGCGGACAACCTGAAGAAGAGCGGCGCGTTTGTTCCGGGCATTCGTCCGGGCGACCAGACCGCACGATATATCGACCGCATCCTCACGCGTCTGACGCTGGCCGGTGCGATCTACATCGTCTTCGTGTGTCTGCTGCCGGAATTCCTGGTGCTGCGCTGGAACGTGCCGTTTTATTTTGGTGGAACGTCGCTGCTGATCATTGTCGTCGTCACGATGGACTTCATGGCGCAGGTGCAGTCGTACGTTATGTCGCAACAGTATGAGTCGCTGCTCAAGAAGGCAAACTTCAAGGGCGGCAACATCCCAATGCGTTAATCAAGGACTATGGCCAAAGACGATGTAATCCAGATGCAAGGTGAGGTGATCGAAAACCTCCCGAATGCGACCTTCCGCGTGAAGCTGGAAAACGGCCATGTCGTGTTGGGGCATATCTCCGGGAAGATGCGGATGCACTACATCCGCATCCTGCCGGGCGACAAGGTGACGGTTGAATTGACGCCTTACGATCTGTCTCGTGCGCGGATCGTGTTCCGGGCGAAGTGATTTGAAAAAAGGGTATTATCATGAAAGTGATGGCATCGGTTAAGCGCATTTGCCGCAATTGCAAGATCATCAAGCGCAAAGGCGTCGTTCGCGTGATCTGCAGCTCGGATCCGCGCCACAAGCAGCGCCAAGGCTGACCGCGCGTTTGTTTGCGCTTTTTGTTTGAGGAAAAACAATGGCTCGTATCGCAGGGGTTAACATCCCGAATCACCAGCATACCGAGATCGGCCTGACGGCAATCTTCGGTATCGGCCGCACGCGCTCGCGCAGCATCTGCACGGCAGCTGGCGTGGAATTCTCGAAGAAGGTCAAGGACCTGACCGACGCAGACCTCGAAAAGCTGCGTGAAGAAGTGGGCAAGTTCATCGTCGAAGGCGATCTGCGCCGTGAAGTGACGATGAACATCAAGCGCCTGATGGACCTCGGTTGCTACCGTGGCGTTCGTCATCGCAAGGGCCTGCCGATGCGCGGTCAGCGTACGCGTACGAACGCACGTACCCGCAAGGGTCCGCGTCGTGCAGCGCAAGCGCTGAAGAAGTAAGCGGAACTGACAGTTACAGGAAAACGTAATGGCTAAGGCTTCGAACACCGCGGCGCAACGCGTTCGCAAGAAGGTTAAGAAGAACGTCGCTGAAGGCGTGGTTCACGTTCACGCGTCGTTCAACAACACGATCATCACGATCACCGATCGCCAGGGCAATGCACTGGCATGGGCGACGTCGGGCGGCCAGGGCTTCAAGGGCTCGCGCAAGTCGACGCCGTTCGCTGCTCAGGTTGCTGCTGAGTCGGCCGGTCGCGTGGCGATGGAATATGGCGTGAAGAATCTGGAAGTGCGGATCAAGGGCCCGGGCCCGGGTCGTGAGTCGGCAGTGCGTGCACTGCATGGCCTCGGCATCAAGATCACCGCGATTTCGGACGTCACCCCGATTCCGCACAACGGCTGCCGTCCGCCGAAGCGCCGTCGTATCTAAGAATGCTGCTGGCACGTTCGTGCTGGCGCATTTGCCTGTCGCCGCGTAGCGTCGACGGGCGTTGCTTTTTTGATTGACTAAGCCCACCGTTCGCCCCAAAGGGCGCGAACTAGCGCGGATTCCGGTCCGCGTGACTGATTGATAAAGGAATGCAAAGTGGCACGTTATATCGGCCCTAAGGCCAAGCTGTCCCGCCGTGAAGGCACCGACCTGTTCCTGAAGAGCGCGCGCCGCTCGCTCGCCGACAAGTGCAAGCTCGACAGCAAGCCGGGTCAGCACGGCCGTACCTCGGGCGCACGTACGTCCGACTATGGTACGCAGCTGCGCGAAAAGCAGAAGGTCAAGCGTATTTACGGCGTCCTGGAGCGTCAGTTCCGCCGCTACTTCGCTGAAGCCGACCGCCGCAAGGGCAACACGGGTGAAAACCTGCTGCAACTGCTCGAGTCGCGTCTCGACAACGTCGTGTATCGCATGGGCTTCGGCTCGACCCGCGCTGAAGCGCGTCAGCTGGTGAGCCACAAGTCGATCACGGTGAACGGCGTCGTCGCGAACGTGCCGTCGCAGCAAGTGAAGGCGGGTGACGTCGTCGCGATCCGCGAAAAGGCGAAGAAGCAGGCGCGTATCGTCGAAGCGCTGTCGCTGGCCGAGCAAGGCGGCATGCCGAGCTGGGTTGCAGTCGATGCGAAGAAGTTCGAAGGCACGTTCAAGCAAATGCCGGAACGCGCTGAAATCGCAGGCGACATCAACGAAAGCCTGATCGTCGAATTGTATTCGCGTTAATCCGATTGACGGCCGAGGTACCCCGATTGCGTTATGCAAGGAGGGGCCTCGGCTGTTTATTTTCTGGTTGTTACCGGTCAGCCTTATCGGTGTAACGAGCCGAGGGTATTGAAAAGGAAAGCCCATGCAAACCAGTTTGCTGAAACCCAAGATCATCGCCGTGGAATCGCTGGGCGAGAACCACGCGAGGGTGGTCATGGAACCGTTCGAACGCGGTTACGGCCACACCTTGGGCAATGCGCTTCGCCGCGTGCTGCTGTCGTCGATGGTTGGCTACGCGCCGACCGAAGTCACGATCGCTGGCGTGGTGCACGAGTATTCGACGCTTGACGGCGTGCAAGAGGACGTCGTCAACCTGCTGCTGAACCTGAAGGGTGTGGTGTTCAAGCTGCACAACCGTGACGAAGTGACGGTGACCCTGCGCAAGGAAGGCGAAGGCGTCGTCACGGCCGGCGATATCGAGCTGGCGCACGATTGCGAAGTCATCAACCCGAATCACGTGATCGCACACCTGTCGAAGGGCGGCAAGCTCGACGTTCAGATCAAGATCGAAAAGGGTCGCGGCTATGTGCCCGGCAACGTCCGTCGCTACGGCGAAGACACGGCCAAGATCATCGGCCGCATCGTCCTCGACGCATCGTTCTCGCCGGTTCGCCGCGTGAGCTACGCCGTTGAAAGCGCACGTGTCGAGCAGCGTACCGACCTCGACAAGCTCGTGATGAACATCGAGACGAGCGGCGTGATCACCCCGGAAGAGGCGATCCGTCAATCGGCCCGCATCCTGGTCGACCAGCTGTCCGTGTTCGCGGCACTGGAAGGCACGGAAACGGCTGCCGAAGCACCGTCGCGCGCACCGCAGATCGATCCGATCCTGCTGCGTCCGGTGGACGATCTCGAGCTGACGGTTCGTTCGGCGAACTGCCTGAAGGCCGAGAACATCTACTACATCGGCGACCTGATCCAGCGCACGGAAAACGAGCTGCTGAAGACGCCGAACCTCGGTCGCAAGTCGCTCAACGAGATCAAGGAAGTGCTCGCTTCGCGCGGTCTCACGCTGGGCATGAAGCTCGAAAACTGGCCGCCGGCTGGTCTCGACAAGTAAGCCCGGTTGTAGCCCGGCTGTAGCAGTAGTTGGCAAAGATGCGGATTTTCCTTTAAAATCCGCATCTTGCTTTTTTCTCTACCGGCCCGTGCACCCCAGAGGTGCGATAGAAGAGCTGGATCAAAACTTTGAATCAAGGAAACTGAAATGCGCCATCGTCATGGTCTGCGGAAACTGAACCGCACGAGCAGCCACCGTCTGGCTATGCTCCGTAACATGTCCAACTCGCTGATCGAGCACGAAGTCATCAAGACGACGCTGCCGAAGGCGAAGGAACTCCGTAAAGTCGTCGAGCCGCTGATCACGCTCGGCAAGAAGCCGTCGCTGGCAAACCGTCGCCTGGCGTTCAACCGCCTGCGCGATCGTGACTCGGTGGCGAAGCTGTTCGACGTGCTCGGTCCGCGTTTCGCGAACCGTCCGGGCGGCTACCTGCGCGTGCTGAAGTTCGGCTTCCGCGTCGGCGACAACGCACCGATGGCACTGGTCGAGCTGCTCGATCGTCCGGAAGTCGACGAAACGGAAAACGTGCAAGAAGCCGAGTAAGCTTCCGGTACGCAGCAGGATCCGAAAGGGCCGAGCAATTGCTTGGCCCTTTTTGTTTTTGGCGGCGCCTCGGCTGCGATCGATTGTCGCAGGCCGGTGCCGGCAGTGCCGCGCGGGCTGCGCTACGATATGCAGTTATTGGCGCGGGCCCCTCGATGGGGCGATTCGTGGCGGCGGAAGCCGGTAAAGGCCAGTCAGGAGGGCGCGTATGGTGGTGGTATTGATGCTGACGACGGTGCCGGATGCGGTGACGGCCGCGGCGCTCGCTGACGGCGCGCTCGACGCGCGGCTTGCCGCGTGCGTGTCGGAGCTCGGTGCGATCAAGTCGCGCTATCACTGGCAGGGCAAGGTCGAGACGGCCGACGAGATCCAGTTGCTGTTCAAGACGAGCCCCGTCCGCTCGCTCGAACTGGAGCGATTTATTCTCGCGCATCATCCGTACGAGACGCCGGAAATCGTCTCGTGGCAGGGGACGGCCACGGCCGCGTACGGCCAGTGGGTGACCAGCGAAACTCAACGTCTATTTCATGTTTAACGGTATGGCGCTTTCCGTGCGCGTGCGCGCGCTGCGGTTCCTCGCAGTCCTGATGTCGTTCATGTTCGTGCTGGGCGGCCTGTCGGTCGCGCGCGCGGCCGACGATTTTCTCGATCCGTCGGTCGCATTCAAGTTCAGCGCGAGCGAATCGCCGGGGCAGGTGGACGTCCGTTTCAAGGTTGCCAGCGGCTATTACCTGTACCGCGAGCGGTTCGCGTTCGCGGTGAAGGGCGGGCAGGCGACGCTCGGCGATCCGCAATTCCCGGCCGGCCATGTGAAGTTCGACCAGACGTTCCAGAAGGAAGTCGAGACCTATCGCGACGAGGTCGTGATTCATGTTCCGGTCAAGCAGGCGGCGGGGCCGTTCGAGCTCGCTGTGACGTCGCAAGGATGCGCCGACGAAGGAATCTGCTATCCGCCTGCGGAGCACGTCGTGAAGGTCGACGGCGCTGCGCTGGGCGCGGCCGCGCCGGTCGATCGCACGGCGGCTTCGGGCAGCTGGTTCGACAAGGTCACGAGCGCGGATTTCGCGCAGTCGCTGCTCGAGGGGCACGGTTTCTTCACCATCGTCGCACTGTATTTCGTCGCCGGCGTCGTGCTGAGTCTCCTGCCCTGCTCGTATCCGATGATTCCGATCGTGTCCGCGATCATCATCGGCCAGGGCACGCGCGCGACGCACGCACGCGGTTTCGCGCTGTCGCTGACGTACGTGGTCGGCATGGCGCTCGTCTATACGGTGCTGGGCATCGCGGCGGCGCTGGTCGGCCAGAGCCTGGGCGCATGGCTGCAGAACCCGTGGGTGCTCGGTGCATTCGGCGTGCTGCTCACCGCATTCGCCGTATCGCTGATTTCCGGCAAGGACATCGCGCTGCCCGAGCGCTGGCAGAACGGCGCGGCGGAAGCCTCGAGCGCGCGCCGGGGCGGCCACTTCGTCGCGGTCGCCGCGATGGGGGCGTTGTCGGCGCTGGTCGTCGGCGCATGCATGACGGCGCCGCTGTTTGCGGTGCTCGCGTTCATCGCGCACACCGGCAATGCGCTGCTCGGCGGCGCTGCGCTGTTCGCTATGGGGTTGGGGCTCGGCGTGCCGCTGCTCGTCGTCGGCATCGGTGCAGGTACGGTGCTGCCGCGCGCGGGCGCATGGATGGACGGCGTGAAGGTGTTCTTCGGCATCGTGCTGCTTGCCGCCGCGCTGTGGATCGTGTGGCCGGTGCTCGCGGGTGCTCTGAAGATGGTGCTCGCCGCATTGTGGCTGCTCGTCGCGGCTGCGGCGCTTGGCCTGTTTACGCCGCATGCCGGCGCCGCATCGATCTGGCGCCGTCTCGGTCGCGGCCTCGGTGCTGCGCTTGCGATCTGGGCTGCAACGCTGCTCGTCGGTCTTGCGGCGGGCTCCAACGACCCCGTGAAGCCGCTGGCCGTGCTCGCGGCGCGCACGGTTGCGTCGGGCGATGCGTCGGCAGCCGGTGCGGCGACCGGAGGGCAGGGGCCCGCGTTCGCGTCGGTGCGCTCCAGTCGCGAGCTCGATGCGCTGCTGAAGACGTCGGGTCAGCCCGTGATGCTCGACTTCTACGCCGACTGGTGCGTGAGCTGCAAGGAGATGGAGCATCTGACGTTCACCGATTCGCGCGTGCAGGCGCGGCTCGCGCAGCTTCACCTGGTGCGTGCCGACGTCACCGCGAACAATCCGGACGACCAGGCGCTGCTCAAGCGCTTCAACCTGTTCGGGCCGCCGGGCATCATCTTCTTCGATCGCAACGGCAACGAAATCGGCCGTGTGGTTGGTTATCAGGCGGCCGAGACGTTCCTGCGCAGCCTCGATCGCGCGGCGGTACCGACGGTGTGACGCGCGCTCGTCGGCGCACGGGCGGCCCGCTGCGCCGACCGGACGGTGCAAAAAAAACGGCGGGACACCGAAGTGTCCCGCCGTTTTTCCTTGTGCCGGCCGGCGCGCGGCTCAGCGCTGCGCTTTCAGCAGACGCGCGGCATCGAGCGCGAAGTACGTGAGCACGCCGTCGGCGCCTGCGCGCTTGAACGCGAGCAGCGATTCGAGCACTACCTTGTCGTGATCGAGCCAGCCGTTCATCGCGGCGGCCTTCAGCATCGCGTATTCGCCGCTCACCTGGTACACGTAGGTCGGGAAGCGGAACTCGTCCTTCACGCGGCGCACGATGTCGAGATACGGCATGCCGGGCTTGACCATCACCATGTCGGCGCCTTCGTCGATGTCGAGGCGCACTTCGCGCAGCGCTTCGTCGCTGTTCGCCGGATCCATCTGGTAGGTCATCTTGTTGCCCTTGCCCAGATTGGACGCCGAGCCGACCGCATCGCGGAACGGGCCGTAGAACGCCGACGCGAACTTGGCCGAATAGGCCATGATGCGCGTATGGATGTGACCGTCGCTTTCCAGCATTTCACGGACCGCGCCGATGCGGCCGTCCATCATGTCCGACGGCGCGACGATGTCGACGCCGGCTTCGGCCTGCGCACGCGCCTGGTCGACCAGGATCTCGATCGTGTCGTCGTTGATCACGTAGCCGTTCTCGTCGAGCACGCCGTCCTGGCCGTGGCTCGTGTACGGGTCGAGCGCGACGTCGGTCAGCACGCCGAGTTCGGGGAAGCGCTTCTTCAGTTCGCGCACCGCGCGCGGGATCAGGCCTTCCGGATTTGCCGCTTCGCGGCCGTCAGGCGTCTTCAGCGACGGCTCGATGGCCGGGAACAGCGACAGCACGGGCACGCCGAGTTCGACGCACTGCTCGGCGACATGCATCAGCAGATCGACCGACACGCGCTCGACGCCGGGCATCGACGGGACGCTCTGGCGTTCGTTGGTGCCGTCCACGACGAACACCGGATAGATCAGGTCGTCGGTGGTCAGGCGGTTTTCGCGCATCAGGCGCCGGGAGAAGTCGTCGCGGCGCATCCGGCGCGGACGGTGAAGCGGATGGAAGCTCATGGCGATTGGGCAGAAATCAGGGTAGTAAGAACCTTACGGAACCCTTAGGTCATTTTCGAGAGCGTTGGTATATGATAGCGATCGAGCGGCACGCGTCGCGTGCCGCTCCCCGCTTCTCCTCCCTGAGCGGGTGCCTGTCGTTATTCGATTAGGCTGTTTGACCCGCCGTTCAACGGCGGGTTTTTTTATGAGCCGGCCGAATCCGCAGGTGCCGTCAGGTGCGCACGGCCGGTCCCGGCCGCGCGTTGCCCGCTCATTGTGCTACAGGCTCGCTTTTTTCGTCGGCGACGGACGGCCGCACCCAGCTCTCGATCAGTTCATGGGCCTCGTCGAGCCCCGTGCGCTTCAGCGCCGAGAACAGCTGGACCGTCAGCTTGCCCTTCACGCCCTGGTCACGGTACGCGTCGAGTCCCTTCTGCGTGTTGCGCAGCGCGTTGATGCTTTCTTGCCGCGTCAATTTGTCGCACTTCGTCAGCAGCGTGTGGATCGGCTTGCCGGTCGGCGCGAACCACTCGATCATCCGGCGATCGAGGTCGGTCAACGGGCGGCGCGAATCCATCATCAGGATCAGGCCGCACAGCTGCGAACGCGTCGCGAGGTAGGACGACAGCAGCATTTCCCAGTGGGCCTTCGCGGCCCCCGGCACTTCCGCGTAGCCGTAGCCGGGCAGGTCGACGAGGTTCGCGACGGGCTCGGCGGCCGGGCCGACGGAGAAGTAGTTGATGTGCTGGGTGCGGCCGGGCGTCTTCGACGCGAAGGCAAGCCGCTTCTGGTTGCACAGCACGTTGATCGCCGTCGATTTGCCGGCATTCGAGCGGCCCGCGAACGCGATTTCCGGTTGTACCGTCGGCGGCAGGTCGCGCAGATGGTTGACGGTCGTGTAGAAGCGGGCTTGGTGGAGCAAAAAGGCCATGGGGGAAACCGGTGGGACGGGGCGGCGCGAGCCGCTTGGTGGAGGCGGGGTAGCCCCGATAGGCGCGGGAGCTTTCAGCGCGATATTGTACAATACGGCGGTTTTGCCGAAGGGCTGCGGGCGCCTGCCTCGCGCTTTTATGCAGCTTCTGCGGTAGACTGGTCGACGTCGTTTTTTGCAGAACCTCAAATTCCCACAAGACGAAACAGGGTGTGCGAATGAATCGACTGTGCAAGTCTCTGATGGTGCTTCAGGTTGCAGCAGGGTTCGTAGGTTTCGTAGCGGAGGCAAATGCGGCGGATGCGGCAAAGCCGGATCTGGACCGCGGCAAGGCGATTGCCGGGCAAGTTTGCGCGTCGTGTCACGGCGCGGACGGCAACAGCGCGTCGGGCAGTTTCCCGAAGCTGGCCGGCCAGCATCCCGACTATCTGGTCAAGCAGTTGAACGACTTCAAGGCCCAGCCGGGCGCGAAGGGGCCGGCGCGGACCAATCCGGTGATGGTCGGGTTCGCGAGCGCGTTGAGCGCGGACGACATGCGCAACGTCGCTGCGTATTACGGATCGCAGACGACGAAGCTCGGCACCGCACGCGACGCGGCGACCGTGCCGATCGGCCAGAAGATCTATCGCGGCGGCATCGCGGAAAAGGGTGTACCCGCCTGCGCGAGCTGCCACGGGCCGACGGGGCAGGGCATTCCGGTCCAGTACCCGCGTCTGTCGGGGCAATGGGCCGATTACACGGTTGCCCAGTTGACCGCGTTCCAGCAGGGTGTCGGCGCGCGCAACAACAACGAGGCGATGCATCAGATCGCAGCGCGTCTGTCGGACAACGAGATCAAGGCCGTCGCGGATTACATCGCGGGCCTGCGTTGACCGGACGGTCGCGAATGGAATGACCGGGCGCCCGAAGGGCGGCCGGCGTCAGAACAAGAAAAAGGGTGGGGCGCCGCGTGATTGCGGTTGCCTCGCCCTTTTTTGTCGGCACTCGCCGGGTCGTCCCCAGCGTGCTGACCGCCCCCTTGGGGCAGCGAACATAGTGAGCGTAGGGGCTGTTTCCCCTTAGTCGGAGTTTGAATGAGCGTTACCACGTCGGGGTTGCAGTCGAAGTCGGGTCAAAGTGCGTCCAGGCGCGCGATCGAGCTGCTGAGCTCGATGCGCTTCGCGATCGCGCTGCTGGTAGTGCTGTCGATCGCGAGCATCGTCGGCACGGTCCTGACGCAGGACGATCCGTATCCGAACTACGTGAACCAGTTCGGGCCGTTCTGGGCGGACATCTTCCGCTCGCTGGGCCTGTACAACGTGTACAGCGCCTGGTGGTTCATGCTGATCCTGATCTTCCTCGTCGTGTCGATCTCGCTGTGCGTGATCCGCAATGCGCCGAAGATGCTTGCCGATGCGAAGAGCTGGAAGGACAAGGTCCGCGAAGGCAGCCTGCGCGCGTTCCACCACAAGGCCGAATACTCGGCGTCCGGCACGCGCGCGACCGTCGCGGCCACGCTCGCCACGTTCGTCACCAAGGCCGGCTACAAGCACGTCGTGCGTGAAACCGACGGCGCGACGCTGATTTCCGCGAAGCGCGGCGCGCTGACGAAGTGGGGCTACATCTCCGCGCACCTTGCGATCGTCGTGATCTGTATCGGCGGCCTGCTGGACAGCAACCTGCCGATCAAATTCCAGATGTGGATGTTCGGCAAGAGCCCGGTCAACACGAGCGCGACGATCAGCGAAATCTCGCCCGACCACCGGCTGTCCGTGTCGAACCCGACGTTCCGCGGCTACGCGTGGGTGCCGGAAGGCCAGTTCGTGTCGACCGCGATCCTGAACCAGCCGAGCGGCTCGCTGATCCAGGACCTGCCGTTCTCGATCCAGCTCAACAAGTTCATCGTCGACTACTACACGACCGGGATGCCGAAGCTGTTCGCGAGCGACATCGTCGTGATCGATCGCGAGACGGGCCAGAAGATCCCGGCGCGCGTCGAGGTCAACAAGCCGTTCACGTACAAGGGCGTGTCGATCTACCAGTCGAGCTTCCAGGACGGCGGCTCGCAGATGGAGATGACGGCCTACCCGATGACGGGCGGCAACGCGAAGACCTTCGCGGTGAAGGGCACGATCGGCAGCACGGCGCCGCTGCAGATGCCGGGCAGCGACGGCGACACGATCGAGTTCTCCGACTTCCGCGCGATCAACGTCGAGAACATGGCCGACGCGAACGGCAAGCCGGACGTGCGCGGCGTCGCGAAGACGGCGTCGCTGAAGGAAGCGTTCGACGAGCGGCTCGGTTCGGGCGCGAAGACGTCGAAGCCGGTGCAGCTCCACAACATCGGCCCGTCGGTGCAATACAAGATTCGCGGCAAGGACGGCCAGGCGCGCGAATTCAATAACTACATGCTGCCCGTCGACATGGGCGGCACGCGCGTGTTCCTCGCCGGCGTGCGCGCGAGCCCGAACGATCCGTTCCGCTACATGCGGATTCCGGCCGACAGCCAGGATTCGATCGGCGAATGGATGCGCCTGCGCGCCGCGCTCGAGGATCCAGCCGTGCGTGCCGACGCCGCCGCGCGCTTCGCGCAGCGTTCGCTGCCGACGACCGAAGCGTCGCTGCGTGGCCGCCTGCAGGACAGCGCGTTCAAAGTGCTGACCCTTTTTGCGGCGAGCGACGACAGCATCGGCCGCGGCGCCGACGGCCAGCCGGTCGGCGGCTTCCAGGCGGTGGCGACCTTCATCGATCGTTCGGTGCCGAAGGCCGAGCAGGAGAAGGCGGCGAGCCTGCTGCTGCGCATGCTCGAGGGTTCGATGTGGGAGGTCTGGCAGATCGCGCGCGAGCGCGCCGGCGAGCCGGCTGCCCAACAGGGCGCCGACACGATCCGCTTCGTGCAGAACGCGATCAATGCGCTATCGGACAGCTTCTTGTATGGATCGCCGGTCTATTTGCAGCTTGACTCCTTCAAGCAGGTGCAAGCTTCGGTATTTCAGTTGACGCGCGCACCCGGCAAGAATCTGGTGTATCTTGGCAGCCTGCTGCTGGTCGCCGGCATCTTCTCGATGTTCTACGTGCGCGAGCGGCGCCTCTGGTTCTGGCTCAAGGATGCCGGTTCGGGCGTCGATGTGGTGATGGCGATGTCCACGGCCCGCAAGACCTTCGATTTCGAAAAAGAATTCGTGCAGACGCGCGACGCGGCCGGCGCCGCCTTGCGCGCCGCACCGCGCGACGCCGCGCCCGCCGGTGCGGCAGCGACTGCCCGTCCGCCTGCCGGCGGCGATTCCGAGAATTCCACCCGGTAACATCATGGATCTCACGCAAGTTTCCTCTTCCCGTTCGGGGCCGGTTCAGGCCCCGAATCCGGCGCCGTTGTTCGACGACCGTCCGTTCCTCGCGCGCCTGTCGGTCATCGACTGGCTGTTCGCACTGGCACTCGTGGTCGGCGCGGGCTATGCGTTCGTGCATTACAACGAACACATGAATTACTACGACAAGGCGGTGATGATCGGCACCGTGCCGGCGCTCGTCGTGCTCGGCTGGCGCTGGAAGCCCGCGCGGCTG
>NZ_QTPU01000047.1:0-44819 GCF_003857805.1 Burkholderia sp. Bp9099 | reverse complement strand
TGCGCTCGCTCGCGAAGGGCGAGGCGATCACGCAGGACACGTCCACGCTCGAGAACCCGGCGATCCTCGAGCAGCTCAACCGGTCGCTCTGAATGACGCGGCCGGCACCGGCCGCACCCGACACTGTCGACACACGCGCGTTCGGGCGCCCATCCCCGCCCTGAACGCGTCGCACGCGGCCGCCACCCGGCCGCGCACGTGCGTCCCGCCGCGCCCCACCCTGCGTGCGCGGCTCATGCGACGGACACCGCCACGCGGGCATCCGCCGCATCCCCTTGTTCGAAGCATCGACGTACAACAACACTGGAGACACCTCAATGAAAAGCAGAATCGTGATCGGTTGCGCGGCGCTGGCAGGCGCGCTGGCCAGCAGCAGCGGCTTCGCGCAGAGCAGCGTGACGCTGTACGGCAACCTCGACGCCGCGTTGCTGTACACCAGCAAGACACGCGACGCGGCCACCGGCGCGAACGCCGGCCATCAGTTCGCGATGACCGACACCGGCATGACGCCGACGACGTTCGGGATGACCGGCACCGAGGATCTCGGCGGCGGCCTCAAGGCGAAATTCCAGCTCGAGAGCGGCTTCGCCGTCACCAACGGCGCGTTCGCGCATTCGAACGGCAACTTCTTCGGCCGCCAGGCGTGGGTCGGGCTCGACGGCGGGTTCGGCACGGTCAAGGCCGGCGTGCAGTATTCGCCGTTCCTGCTCGCGATCTTCGATTCGGATCCGCGCAGCTTCTCGCACTTCGGCAGCGGGCTGATCAACTACGTCGACAACGTGCTGGTGACGGGCCTGTTCAACCCGAACGCCGTGTCGTACACGAGCCCGACGATCGCCGGCCTCACCGGCAGCGCGATGTTCGCGTTCGGCGGCAAGGCCGGCGACTTCCAGGCCGGCCGCCAGTATTCGGCGAGCCTCAAGTACGAGCACGACGGCTTCATGATCGACGCCGCGTTCTACGACGGCAACGACGGCACCAACCCGACGCCGACGCCGAGCACCGTCGCGTTCGTCGGGCGCACGATCGGCGCCGCCTACCGCTTCGGCCCGGTCACCGCGAAGGCGTCGTTCACGAGCTACAAGGTCGGCGGCTCGTTCAGCAACAACGTGTACGGCGGCGGCCTCGACTACCAGGCGACACCGGCCGTCGACCTGAACGGCGGCGTCTGGTTCACCAGCGATCGCAACGACACGGCCAATCACTCGCTGCTCGCGGCGATCGGCGCGACCTACAGCCTGTCGAAGGCGACCGCGCTGTACGCGCAGGTCGCGATGGTCAACAACCACGGTGCGATGAACACCGGGCTGGGGATCACCAACGCGCTTTACGCGGTCACCGGCACGACCGTCGGCGCGAACCTCGGGATCCGCCACATGTTCTGATGCACGGGCGGTGGAGACTGCATCGAACCACCGCCCCGATGCATTCGCACTCCGAATCGTTTTTCGCCGAAGCCGGCCTGCAGCGATGCATCCGTTTCGGCGCGACTTCCGTTGCGGGCGGATGCACATGCGGATGCACATGCGAAGCTCCACCCGCCCGTCACCGTGCGTCGCGAGCCGTGCGGAGGCGCAGGACCTGATCCGCCGCGGTGCCGACGCGGGCCGCGTGCGCGACCGCCAGTTCACGCCGGTCGGCGAACGCGCATGACGCGGTAATGGCGCATTGCCGCGGCCACGTCGCAACGCAAGTCGTTGCGTCGTCACGCGATGCCGCGCGGCGCCCGCCGCCGGCATCGCGTGCGGCGTTCAGCCCGCCGCGAGCTGCTGCTCGTCGAACCAGTCGAGCAGCATCCGCGTGACGAACGCGGGGTTCTCCAGGTTCGAGATATGGCCGGCGTCCGGCACCAGCGCATGGCGGCAGCCGATCACGCTCGCCATCTTCACCGTCTCCGACGGTGGGCGCGCCATGTCGCCCGCGCCGCACATCAGCAGCGTGCGTCCGGCATCCAGCCCGGCGAGTGCGGCGAGCGTATCCGGCCGCCCGAAGATCAGCCGGCCGAGCGGGACGATCGATTCCCGCAGCCGGTCGGCTGGCAGGTTCGCAAGCGCCGCGCGAAAGGCGCGCGGCACCGGGTCGGCCAGGTTCACGTCCGGCCGGAAGAACAGCGGCACGATCGCATCGAGCAGCGGCGGCGCGATGCAGCCGGCGGCGGCGATCGCATCGAGCATCCCGAAGTAGCGCAGCCGCGTCGCGTCGGGTTCGGCCTCGAGCGACGCGTCCATCAGCACGAGCGAGCGCACGCGCTGCGGTTCGCGCAACGCGAGCCGCGCGCCCCACATCCCGCCGACGCTCAGCCCCACGACCGCGCACTGCCCGATCTCCAGCGCATCGAGCAACGCGCTCGCGTGCGCGGCGAGATCGTCGAGCGTCTGCGTGCCGGCAGGCAGCGGGCCCGACGCGCCATGTCCCCACAGGTCCGGCACGATCACGCGATACCGGCTCGACAATGCGTCGATCTGCGGCGCCCACATCGCGGCATCCCACAGATAGCTGTGCCCGAACAGCACCGGAAATCCGGTGCCGTGATCCTGGTAATGCAGGGTGCTGCCATGAACGATGTGTGCGGGCATGTCGTCTCCGGATGTCAATGCGGTGGGCGGTGAGCGGCGGCCCGGCAACGGGCGTCGCGATCCGCGGCGTTCTGCGACGAACGCGAAGCGGCGAATCATCGCACAGGTTGCCGCCGTTGCGGGTGACTGCCGCGCGTGCCGCGACGCAGCGCATCGCGCACTTGCGCCGTGCGGCCGGCACGACGCCGATCGCGCGACGCGACCGGCGCCGGTGCGGCCGCCGCGATGGCGCGCCACGCCGCGCGTGAAGCAACCGCCGACGTGACTGCGGCGCCGGACGACCTCGGATCGTCCGGCGCCGCGACGGGCGAAACGCGCGCTCAGAACACCGCGTGCCCGCTGATGAGGCTCGGCAGCCAGGTGGAGAAGAACGGCATGTACGTGACGATGTTGATCGCACTGAAGATCGCGAGGTAATACGGCCACGCCATCTTCGTCGTCTCGCCGATCGACACGTTGCCGATCGCGCAGCCGACGAACTGCACCGAGCCGATCGGCGGGTGCACGAGGCCGAGCGAGCAGTTCAGCAGCAGCATGATGCCGAACTGCACCGGCCCGACGCCGCATGCCATCGCGATCGGCAGGAACAGCGGCGTCGTGATCAGGATGTGCGCGGCCATGTCGACGAACGTGCCGAGGAACACCTGGATGATGTTGATGTACAGCAGCATCAGCCACGGCGCGGCGGTCGACTGCTTGAGCAGCCCTTCGATCGCATCCGGAATCTCCAGGTACGACATCTGGAAGCGCAGCATGTTGGACACGGCGATCAGCAGCAGCACGACGCCCGTCGTGCGCGCCGCATGCGACAGCGCGCGCCGCAGCTTCCCGGCCGTCAGCGTCCGGTAGACGAGCGCGGTCAGCACGAGCGAGTACACGACGGCGATCGCGGCGGCTTCGGTCGCGGTCGCGATCCCCTTCGCGACACACACGAGGATGATCGCGATCACCATCAGGCCCGGCACCGCGCCGACGAAGCTGCGCAGCACCGCATACCAGCCCGGGAACGACGGCAGCGCCGACGAACCGTCCTCGCGGCGCGGATAGCCGTGGCGCACGGCCTGCCAGTATGCGGCCGCGAGCACGAAGCCCATCACCCACAGCACCGGCAGGAGGCCGGAGAACAGCAGGTCGCCGATCGACACGCCGCTCACCGGCTGGCCGTGCAGCATGCCCGTGATCCCCTGCGCGGCGAACGCGTAGATGATCATGTTGGTCGACGTCGGCATCAGCGCGCCGGCGAGCGACGCGTGGGTCGTCACGTTGACCGCGTAAGCCGCGCTGTAGCCTTCGCGCTTCATCAGCGGAATCACCACGCCGCCCATCGCGGAGGTATCGGCCGTCGGCGAACCCGACACGCCGCCGAACAGCGTGCACGCGACGACGTTGGCCATCCCGAGGCCGCCGCGGAAATGGCCGACGGTGGCCTGCGCGAAGCGCAGGATCCGGTCCGCGATGCCGCCGTGCAGCATCAGCTCGCCGGAGAAGATGAAGAACGGCACCGCGAGGAACGAGAACGCGTTCATCCCCGAGATCATCGCCTGCATCGCGGTCGCGATCGGCAGCCCTTCGACCAGGTAGGTCAGCACGCAGGAAATGCCGAGCGCGAACGAGACCGGTACGCCGAGCACGAGGAAAACCAGAAAACTGACGGACAGGATCGCGAGTTCCATGGCGTTATTGTCCCGACGAAGAACGACGAAGCGCGAGCAGGTGCTCGAGCGAGAAGAGGATGATGGCGATCGCCGCGGGAATCGTGATCAGGTAGCGCACGCCTTCGGGCAACCCGATGATCGGAATGCGGTCGCCCATCGTCTCCGCGGCCATGCTGCCGCAGCCGACCATGATCGCGATCGCGAACGCGATCAGGCTCAGGTGCTGGATCGCGATCACCACGGTACGCGGGCCCGACGACAGGCGCCGCACGAGGGAGTCGAGGCCGATGTGGCCGCCGTCGCGCACCTTCATCGCCGCGCCGAACATCGCGATCACGATCACCAGCAGCAGCGCGATCGGCTCGACGAAGTCGGGCGCGTTCTCGAACGCGTAGCGCATCACGACCGCGTAGAACACCAGCACCGTGAGCGCGGCGAGACACAGCGACGCGACCACGGCCAGCGCGCGGAACAACAGGTCGTTCATGCAGCGCAGGCGCGGCGCCGCCGCATGCGGCCGGCACGGCGCCGCACCGTCCGCGGCCGCCGCGTCCGATGCGCCCACGGCCGCCGCGCCGTTCAGGGAAGTGCGACGGGTCACTTGGTGGCCTCGATCTCGTCGACGATCTGCTTCATCTGCGGCGTCTTCTCGTACTTCGCCCACAGCGGCTGCATCGCCTTCACGAATGCCGCGCGGTCGACCTGCGCGGCCGGCAGGATCTTCGCGCCGCCCTTCGTCACCGTCTGCTGCGCCGATGCCTCGCGCGCGGTCCACAGCTTCTGGTAGTACGGCACCGAATCGGATGCTGCCTTCCTGATCGCGGCCTGTTCCTGCGGCGACAGCGTGTCCCAGATCTTCTTCGAGAACACCAGCACTTCCGGCGTCATCGCGTGCTGCGTCTCCGAGTAGTCGGGCGCCACCTCGAAGTGCTTGGTTTCCTCGTACGACGGCAGGTTGTTTTCCGCCGCATCGACGAGGCCCGTCTTCAGGCCCGTGTAGACCTCGGCGAACGGCATCGGCGTCGGCGTGCCGCCCATCGCCTTGATCTCGTCGACCATCAGGTCCGATGGTTGCACGCGCACCTTCAGCCCCTTCATGTCGGCCGGCGTGCGCACCGGGCGCTTCGCGTAGATCGAGCGCGCGCCGCTCTCGTAGAACGTCAGCGCGATCATCCCCTTCGCCGCGAACGCGTCGAGGATCTTCTGGCCGGCCGGGCCGTACATCGCCTTGCGGAAATGGTCGACGTCGCGGAACAGGAACGGGAACGACGGGATCAGCGACTCCGGCACGATCTCGTTGAACGACGCGCCGTTCACGCGCGCCATGTCGATCGCGCCGATCCGCACCTGGTCGACCGTGTCCTTCTCGGAGCCGAGCGCGCTGTTGCCGAACACCTTGATCGAGTCCTTGCCGCCCGTCAGCTTCGACAGCTCGTCGCCCATGTACTTGACCGCCATGTTGGTCGGGAAGCTGTCGCCGTGCACGTCCGCCGAGCGGAACACGCGGGCCTGCGCGGACACCGCGAAGCCGGCCATCAGCGCGACGGCCAGGGCGGTACGGGAGCGGGTGAATCGGTGCTTCATCGTCAGTCTCCTTGATGGTTGTTCGTCGTCTGGCGGCGATCCGGGCGGCTTGCGCATCAGTCGGGGCACGGCCTTTACCGAATCGCAGTCATACGTTGTATGACGTGTGGAAGCGAATGTACGTCGGTTAATCGTTTAACTCACTTGGTGCATACCCTATAGGCGCTTCTGTAGCGGGTTTTCGGCGAGGCGAAGGGAAAAGCCTTCTCAGTTCAGCACGTAGCCGGCGAAACGTTTTCCGGAAATGGGGCTGCATTTGAGCCGGCGCGGTGCCGTGTCGTTTTCCGGAGCCGGATACTCTCTTTCGTTTCTATTTCTACAGTCGTAGGATGACTGACTGCTGTCGGAGACGGCCGGCTCGACGTGGGCGCCGTCGTTGTAATGACGACGTGACGATGCCGTTGCCCCCGCGGTCATGCGGGGCGTCGCGTCATCGTTGCCGGCGTGCCTGCTCACGCGTGCTGGCGGCACCGCGCGTCGACCACGGCGCATGCCGTCGCGGCAGGCACGCGCGATGCGCGCTTGCCGCGACATCGGAAACACGCAAGGAGGTGTGCGATGCAGACGACCAGAACGCCGGCGGGACAGCGTCAGGACACGCCGTTGAATCCGGGCGACGAAGGGCCGCCCGAGGCGCCGGGCGTCGGCGAGGATCTATGCGGCGTGTGTCGCGGCACCGGGATGGTCGAAGGACAGCCATGCGCGGTGTGCGGAGGGACGGGTAAGGTACTGCAGGGGATCGGCGGCGGCTAGACGGTCAAACGGAAGCGATGCGTGCAGGCCGCCTTCGGCGCCGTGCGGCGCCCGGACGGGCCACGGATCGAATGCGACCGCGCTGCAACGCCGCGATCGACCGGAATCGGGTATCCGCGCGGCGCGCGGCGCGTGAAAGACCTCAACGCCCGAGCCGCCGGTCCCGCAGAAACGCATTCAACTCGCCGCCCGCATGCTCGATGTGGCGCTTGAGCAGCGACGCCGCCGCGCGCGCATCGCCCTTGCGGCACAGCGCGACGAGCTCCGCGTGCTCGGATTCGGCCACGTCGCGCGCAGCCTCGGACAGCGACAGCTGCACGCGCGTGTAGCGGTCGGTCTGCTGCAGCAGCGACGCGACGATCGCCGCCGTCTTCGGCTGGTCGGCGCGCGACAGCAGCAGATGATGCAGCTCGGTGTTCAGTTCGCCCCAGCGGCCGGACTGGCTCGCGTGCAGCACTGCGCTGTATTCGTCGAGGATCGCGTCGAGCCGCGCGAAATCCTCGGCGGTCAGCTTCGGAATCGACTTTTTCAGCAGCACGGGCTCCAGCAGCGCGCGCAATTCGAACAGTTCGGTGATGTCCTCCGGCGACAGCTCCGACACGATCGCGCCCTTGTGCGGCAGGATCTTCACGAGCCCTTCGCTCTCGAGCTGCACGAGCGCTTCGCGCAGCGGGATCCGGCTGATGCCGAGTTCGGTCGCCAGCGCATCCTGGCGAAGCTGGTAGCCGTCGACGTATTCCCCCGTCAGGATGCGGCGGCGCAGTTCATTCGCTGCGGCTTCGGCGCGCGTGGCGTAGACAAGAGCGGGGCGTTTCTCGTTCATGTTGCGGTTCGGACTGGGGATGGCGGTCAGGCAAGCGCCGACGCGGCGCTGGATATTGCATACTTTCTACGATATTAGCAGAGCGGCCTTGCGGGCGAGCGTCGGCGGTCGCCGCCACAGGCGACGTCGGCATCGACGTCCGGTGTTCCCGCAATACGGCACCGGACGCTCACCGGCGCGCTTTCTCGAAGTCGGCACGGCAATGAACCAGGCTGCGGCCGCGCGCTGATCGAGCATGCGCCCTAGCATAAGCGCTCGACGATCATGACGTCCGTGTCGTCCCGCGCCCGCAACATGAGCCACGTTTCATCGCGAACGGCAACGCCATCGCGTCGTGCCAGCCTGATCGGCCCTACGTCCAGCCGGCCATGATCGACAACCAGATAAGCGGAACCGGGCATCGGCAACGCGTGCCGCAACGCAGTGCCTTCACGCAGTGTCGCGATACGCACGCGTGCATCGGCATGAACGGGCAACGCGCCGGCGCGGACATCCTCCGGATCGCCGCTCGCCAGCGTCACGAATCGGCCCTCGCGACATCCGGGCGAACAGACTCGCGTCGCACAGCGCGGTGTACCGGCAGGTGTGCGCGGCCGCAGCCGGATCTGGAAGTGCCGCGCGGGCATATTCTCGTCGTTGCGCTCGGCGTGATGGATCGCCGTGCCGGCACTCGTCACGTGGACGGAATCGGCGACCAGACGCACGCGATTGCCTGCGTCGTCTTCATGCGTGATGGCGCCCGACCGCACCCACGTGACGATCTCGACGTCGCGGTGGGCATGCGGGCCGAGGCCCGAGCGCGGCGCGAATTCGACGTCGCTCCACATGTAGAGCGGACCGAGCGGCGCATCGTCGGCGCGCCCGGATTCGCCGATGCGGAAATACTGGCGAATGTCGACACGGCCGCGCCGGATTGCGCCAAGCGCAAGAAATGGCCGATGTTCAATCATGACGGAGCCCGGTTCGAGTACGCCGGGCGCGGATCGCGATCGTCGCAGACGGCGTCTTCCGCACCCGCGCGCCGTGGCTGCGCTCAGATCTGCTGCTGGCCGCCATCGACGAACAATTCGATGCCGTTCACGAAGCTCGCGTCGTCCGAGGCCAGGAACAGCGCCGCGCTCGCGATCTCGCCAGGCTCGCCGAGGCGCCCCATCGGGATCTGGGCAGCCAGATAATCGGCGAGACCCTGGCGCTGCGCGGCATCGTCGCCGGCGAGATCGAGCAGGCCAGGCGTGCGGGTCGCGCCCGGGCTGATCGTGTTCACGCGGATGCCGCGTTCCTTGAGATCGAGAATCCAGCTGCGTGCAAAGGCCCGCACCGCTGCCTTCGAAGCCGAATACACGCTGAACGCCGCGGTGCCCGCGCTGCCCGCCGTCGAGCCGGTGAGAATCACCGAGGCACGCTCGGCAAGCAGCGGCAGCGCTTTTTGTACCGTGAACAGCACGCCCTTCACGTTGCGCTCGAAGGTGTCGTCGTAGTGTGCTTCGGTGATGCTGCCAAGCGGCAGCATCGAGCCGCCGCCGGCGTTCACGAACAGCACGTCGAGGCGGCCCTGTTCTTCCTTGATCTGCGCATACAGCGCGTCGAGCTCATCGAGCTTGGTGGAATCCGAACGTACGCCGGTCGCCTTGCCGCCGGCTTCGCGAATGCCCTTCACGGCGGCATCGAGTTCGGCCTGTCGGCGGCCGGTGAGATAGACGTGCGCACCTTCGGCCGCGAAGCGCTGGGCGGTGGCGAGACCGATGCCGCTGGTTGCGCCGGTGACGAGTGCGATCTTGTTGTCGAGTTTGCGTGCCATGGTATTGCTCCTTTCGTTGGGTCGGTGGGGGTTTCGTTGCATCGCGTACTGCGATGTGAGGAGAATATCGACGGCCTCATCTTTTCGAAATAGAATTGATTGCAAACAAACGTTGCAGAAATGAAAAGATGAGGGAAGATGGCTCAACTACCCGATTTCGAGGGGCTCGCGATGTTCGCGAAGGTGGCCGAGCACGGTTCGTTTGCCGCCGCGGCGCGCGCGACCGGCGTGTCGGTCGCGACCGTCTCGCGCGGCGTGGCCCGCCTGGAGGACCGGCTGGGCGCGCGGCTGTTCAATCGCACGTCGCGTCAGCTCTCGCTCACCGAGTTCGGCCGCACGATCAGCGAGAAAGCCGGCGAGATCTATCGCCAGGCCGAGGAGGCGGAAAGCTCGGCACGCGAAATGTCGGTGCGGCCACGCGGGCTGGTACGTCTGGCCGTGCCGATGTCGTACGGCCTGCGCTGGGTCGCGCCGCTGCTGCCGGGCTTCTTTCGCGCGTATCCGGAAGTGTCGATCGACCTGCATCTGTCGGATGCGTCGGTCGATCTGGTCGCCGACGGGTTCGACGCCGCGCTGCGGATCGCCGCGCTTCCGGACTCGTCGCTGGTCGCGCGGCGGCTGTGCGCGGTGACGCAATTCGTGGTGGCGTCGCCGGAATATCTGATGCGTGAAGGACGGCCCGCCCATCCGCGCGAGCTCGCGGATCGTCCCTGTCTCTCGTACGCATACCGCGCGCGTAGCGCCGTATGGCGCTTCACGAACGACGCAGGCGAAGAAGAGCCGGTGATGCCGACGGGCCCGCTGCGCGTGACGAACGCCGATGCGCTGTTGCCCACGCTGCTCGCCGGACTGGCGATTGCCGAACTGCCCGAGTTCATCGCCGGCGATTACCTGGCCGACGGTCGTCTCGAAGCGATCCTGACCGACTGGTCGCTGACGAAGGGCGGCATTTACTTCGTCACGCCCTCGGCGCGCGCGCGGCCCGCGAAAGTCGCGGCGCTGTCGGATTATCTCGCCGAGCACCTTTCCGAGCCGACCTGGCGATGGCCGAAATGATGCGTCGGCACGGTCGATCAGCCGGCGTTTCGTCATTGCATTCATGCAATGACGGTGTGGCGCGAAGCACCGGATACGATGGCCGCGGCACACGCATTCTCGGCGGCGCAACCCGCTTGACGACACGACGACGAACGGCCGCTCGAGCAATCGAAGCGGCCTGCCGATGTTGCATCCCGACCGGCGCTTCTGGCCGGTAGACGTCACCGTCATATAGAATGACGCGCTTTGCCCGCACGCCTATGTGGTTCAAGAATCTTCAGCTTCACCGTCTTCCGGCACCGTGGGCCGTTACCCCCGATCAGATGGAAGCATGGCTGGCGCCCCACGCGTTTCAGCCGGGCACCAGCGTCGAGATGCAGCGCTCGGGATGGGCGTCGCCGCGTGACGACGGCGCGCTCGTGTATTCGATCAACCGGCAGATGCTGCTGACGTTTCGCGCCGAAAAGAAGCTGCTCCCGGCGTCGGTCGTCAATCAGGTGACCAAGGCCCGGGCGCTCGAGGTCGAGGAGCAGCAGGGTTTCAAGGTCGGGCGAAAACAGCTGCGCGAACTCAAGGAGCAGGTGACCGACGAACTGCTGCCGCGCGCGTTCACCATTCGCCGCGATACCCGCGTGTGGATCGATACGGTGAACGGCTGGCTCGTCATCGATGCGGCCGCACAGGCACTTGCCGACGACGTTCGCGGCCTGCTCGTCAAATCGATCGATCAATTGCCGCTCGCCGGCGTCCAGGTGGCGCTGTCGCCGGTCGCCGCGATGACGGACTGGCTGCTGTCCGGCGAGGCGCCGGGCGGATTCACCGTGGATCAGGACGCCGAGCTGCGCTCGAGCGGCGAAGGTGGCGCCACGGTGCGATACGTCGGCCACGCGCTGGAGGCGAACGACATGCGCCGGCACATCGAGGCCGGCAAACAATGCATGCGCCTCGCGATGACCTGGAATGACCGGATCTCCTTCGTGCTCACGCCGTCGCTGACGATCAAGCGTGTCACGCCGCTCGACGTGATCAAGGAGGCGTCGGATCCCACCGCGCAGAACGACGACGAACGCTTCGACTCGGATGTCACGCTGATGACGGGTGAATTGGCGCGGATGTTGACCGATCTCGTCGATATCCTGGGTGGCGAGCGGCAAGACTCGGTTCAAATCGCGGCGGCAGCCTGAACCTCGTCGGCTGTCGAGGATCGTCGCCGCGCTACGGCGCGACGGCGCGGCTTCGCGCTGACGCGACCTGTCGGGGAGGACCGTCGCCGCTCTTGCGGCGGGCGGGGTGCGGCTGCGCGCCGGCGAAGCGCAGCCTCACCGTGGAGCAGCGGACAAGCTATCCGAACACCCGGGCCCATACCGCCCGAAGGCGTCGCGCGCGGTCTTCGAACAGATATGAGGCTGCCAGCGTCAAGAGACCTGAAATCGCACCCGTCACGATGTGCTCGACATACGGGATACGGTAGTGACTCGTGTGCGAGTAGGCGTCGCCCAACGTCGTCAGGACGCCGACGATCACCGCATTGCCGTATCGATGCGCGTAGAGTTTCGCCGCGGGCGTGAAGGTCAGCAGTACAGCCAGGAGTCCGGTAAACAGGCCTGTATGAAATGCAATCGACCAGTGGGTAAGGCTCATGATATTGCCCCAGCTCCCCGGCATGCAGGTCATGCACGCACTGGTCGGCTGCCAGAAGCGCTGGATGAACAGTCTGACGCGCTGCTTCCACTCGGTTGACATGACGCACTCCCCTCAATGCCGTCGTCACGGCCGACGCCACCATACGTATCGTTGAAGCAGCTTCCAAATCCTTTGACGAGCCTGCCGCCCTCGTCGCGGACGGGTTGGCTATGCGCCATAGAGGCCGAGCCATAACCTGACATGGGGGAATACTACTCCACGAGTCCACGGCCGCCGTTTCGACCGGCACCGCACCGGGCCTTCTCACGGAAACCGGGAATCGCTGCGGATCGCGTACTGCAAATGCGCGCATCTTCAATCGACGAAAATCACCGAGCCATCGTGCAACCGCGCGTTCATCGACATGCATGCGCGCGCGGGTGGTTGATCTAGCCATATATCAGGACTTCTTATTGAAGGTCTTGATCGCCCTGCAAATCATTCGTGGCCTGCGCTTGCTGAAACCTGTCGCCGGGCGTATGGTTTATTTCTCTATCGCCCTTTTCCGGGAGATACCAAAATGGCTGCCATGCAATCCGCGGCCACGCCCCTCTCCGACGAGGAAGCCCGGCGCCAGTTGCGCCGCGCCGTCATCGCCAGCACGATTGGCACCACGATCGAATGGTATGACTTTTTCCTCTACAGCACGGTCACCGGCCTGGTCTTCGCAAAGCTGTATTTCCCCCAATCCCATCCACTCGTCGGCACGCTTCAGGCGTTCCTGATCTATGCCGTCGGCTTCGTCGCGCGGCCGGTCGGCGCGGCGATCTTCGGCCACTACGGCGATCGCATCGGCCGCAAGGCCACGCTGATCGTGACCCTGTTGCTGATGGGGCTCGCGACGTTCGCCGTGGCCTTCGTTCCGACCTACGCGACGATCGGCATCTGGGGCGCCGTTCTCCTCACGGTGCTGCGCTTCATCCAGGGCGTCGGCGTCGGCGGCGAATGGGGCGGCTCGGTCCTGATGTCGATGGAGTGGGCGCGCACCAATGCGCATCGCGGCTTCGTCGCATCGTGGCCGCAGTTCGGCGTGCCGGCAGGATTGTTCCTCGCCAACCTCGCCGTGCTGGCCATGAGCTGGTTGTCCGGCAGCAGTTTTCTCACGTGGGGCTGGCGCGTGCCGTTTGTCCTCAGCATCCTGCTGGTCGCGATCGGGCTTTATATCCGCCTGAACATTCTCGAGACGCCGATCTTCGCGAAACTGCTGGCCGAGCGCCGGATCGAGAAGGCGCCGATGCTCGAAGTGCTGCGCAAGCAGCCGAGGGATATCGTGCTGTCGGCGTTCGCGCGGATGGCCGAACAGGCGCCGTTCTATATCTTCACGGCGTTCGTGTTCACTTACGGGATCACGGCGCTGGGCGTCACGCGAGAGCTGCTGCTGACGGCGGTGCTGGTGGCGTCCGTGGTCGAATTCGTCACCATTCCGCTGTTCGGCCACGTGTCGGATCTGATCGGGCGGCGGCGGATGTACATGATCGGTGCGGTTTCCGTCGGTGTATTCGGATTCCTCTACTTCGCGATGGTCGACAGCCGGAATCCGGCGTGGATCTTCGCGGCCATCGTGCTGTCGCTGGTCCCGCATTCGATGATGTACGGACCGCAGGCGGCATTGATCGCCGAATCGTTTACCGGGCGGTTGCGGTATAGCGGTGCGTCGATGGGTTATCAGCTCGCTTCGGTCATTGCGGGCGGCCCGGCACCGCTGATCGCGACCGCGCTGTTTGCCTACTACCATTCGGGGTATGCGATCGCGGTGTACGTGCTGATATGTGCGGTGCTGAGCCTGGTCGCCGCATCGAAGCTCGGCGACTACACGAACAAGGATATTTCGCGGGAATACGACGACGCGCGAAGTCTGGAGGATCATGGGCACGCGCCGCCGCTGACCTGACGGGTTGGCCGGTTCGCTCGATGCATGGGACGACGAGCCGGCTGCCGGCCCGCTTTCCGCGCCCGGTCCCGATTCAAGCCAACGTGTGCGCCCGGAACGACACGACAACTGCTTGATTGCGGTCAATTACGCCCACGCCCGCTCAGCCGCGCCTCACTCACTGTTTGTGATCCGCGCGAGCGGCGCCCAGCGCTTCGAGCAACGGTCGAAGCGCATCGAGTTCCGCGCCGAAGCCGGCCCAATCCCCCGCCTTCAGCCGCTCGATCGCACGATCGTAATGGGCCAGCGCGTCGCGGGCGCGCGTATCCGCGGCGCCGCCGGCCGGCGCCGCCACCGGCCCCGGCCTCGTCTCCTTGAAGAGCGCCGCGAGCGCCTCGCTCAGGTTTTCCTCCATCACGACGCGATCGCCATAGGCCGCGATTACCCGTTTCAGCTCGGGCAACTGGCCGGACGACGCGCGCAGATAGAGCGGCGACACGTAGAGAATCGAGTGCTCGATCGGAACGACCACGAGATGTCCGCGGATGACGCGCGAGCCCATCTGGTTCCACAGCGAGATCTGCTGCGAGATTTCCGTGCTCTGCTGGATGCGCGCCTCGATCTGGTACGGCCCGTAGATCAGCTTTTCCTTGGGGAACGCGTAGACGATCAGCTTGCCGTACCCGGGCGGATCGCAACGCGCGGCCAGCCACGCGATCATGTTCTCGCGCTGGCTCGGCACCATCGGCAGCATGAGCACGAAGCCGGCCTGCGCATCGCCGGGCAGCCGCATGATCGTGTAGTACGGCGCCATCTGCCGGTTCGCGGCGTCGCCCCCGTCGATATCGCCGAGCGCACGAGGAAACTGCCAGAGGTCCTCGCGGTTATAGAACACTTCCGGTGCATCCATGTGATAAGCGCGGTAGAGGTTCGCCTGGATCAGGAACAGATCCTCGGGGTAGCGGATGTGCCGTTGAAGATCCTGCGGCATCGCGTCGAGCGGCTTGAACATGCCGGGGAAGATGCGCGCGTAAGTCCGCACCAGCGGATCGGAAGGATCGCTGACGTAGAAGTCGACCGTGCCGTTGTACGCATCGACCACCACCTTGACCGCGTTGCGAATGTAGTTGGCACCATCGCCAGTGCCGGGCGGCGCATACGGAAACCACTGGCTGGTCGTATAGGCGTCCTGCATCCAGAACAGGCGCCCGTTGCTTGCCACGACATAGGGGTCGTGGTCGAGCGCGAGAAACGGTGCAATCGTGCGGATCCGGTCCCGGATGTTGCGGTGAAAGAGGATCCTGCTCTCGTTCGTGATGTAGTGCGTCAGCAGGATGTTGGGATCGCCGAACTGCCATGCGAACAGGCTGCGCCGCACCGCGCCGCCGATCGCGACACCATCGCGCCCGCTGTACGACGTGTAGACGTTGCTGTCCCCCTTCGGGTAGTCGAATTCGGGCACGCTGCCCTTCACGATCACATAGCCCTGCCCGCCTTCGCCGAAGTAGATGCGCGGTTCGTCGATCGCCGGTCCGCCATCGGCGACGGGCGGAATGTCGCGCAGATAGAGCGACGGCAAGCCTTCTGTCGATTTCTCCGTAACCGGCGACATCACGATGCCGTTGCCGTGGGTGAACAGCAGATGCAGGTTCACCCAGGTCCGGGCGTTCTCCGGCAGCATCGACTGCTCCAGTTCGCGCGCCGACAGCATGACCTGCCGGTAGCCGGAGTCGAGACGGTAGCGATCGATATCCACGGAAAAGAACTTGTAGTAAGTCCTGATCTCCTGCAACTGCGCGTAGGTATCCATCAGCGGCTGCACATCCCACAGGCGGATATTGTCGACGGTCGCGCGATTGGCCTGCAGCGACGCGATGTTCAGGCCCTGCTCGGCCGCGAACGGCTTGACCTCGATCTGCGCGAGACCGTAAGCCTGCCTCGTCAACGCGATGTTGTGCTGGATATAGGGCGTCTCGAGCTGCAGTTCGCTCGGCTTGACGTAGAAGCGCTGGAACAGCGCGGGATAGACGATGCCGAGCGCGAACGACGTGCCGAACACGAGCAGCATCGCGGCGGCCGGCAACCGATAGCCGGGCCGGCGCAGGTTGACCAGCATCGCAACGGCCGACGCAACGGCGAGGCCGACGAGCAGCCACAGCACCGGCAGCATCACGTGGACATCCGTATAACCGGCGCCGACCACGACCCCGTTGTTGTCGTAGAGCAGCAGAAAGCGTTCGAGCCACCAGGACCAGGCTTTCAGCAGGAAGAACAGTGCCAGTAGCGCCGACCCGTGAACCGCGGCGGCCGACGAAAGCCCCTTCGGCGGGCGGAGCATGATGTCGCCACGCAGCCAGTAGACGCCGCCCGCGACGATCGCGCAGCACACGACCACTTGCAGCAGCAGGTTCTTCAGCACGATCCAGACGGGCAGCGCGAACAGATAGAAACCGATGTCCTTGCCGAAGATCGGATCGCGCCCGCCGAACGGCACCCGATGCAGGAAGCGAAGCGCGACATCCCAGCTCGACATCGCACCGGCGGCGATCGCAAGCCCGAGAATGACGGCACCCGCGGCAATGACCGCGCGCCAGGGAATGCGCGACGCGACCTCCCCCGCCAGCGCCCGCAGGACATCCTCCGCACGCGTCGACGAAGCGTCCGCTACCTGCCAGACATCGACGGGCCTGGCATGACGATGCGCGAGCCACCCCGACGCGCCGATCGCGGCCGCCGACACGGCGAACACCGCGGCGAACAGCAGCACCCTCGCGGACAGGATCGTCCAGAAGACGTCGGCATAGCCGATCGACGCGAACCAGAGCCAGTCGACCAGGAGACCGGTGACGCGCCCGACGACGATCAGGCAGGCGACGACGATCGCAGCCGCGATCCCGTAGCGTCTCAGGCGTGGGACGGACGTTGCTTGCGAGCGCATCGAGGCTCCTTTGCCGGGCCGTCATGGGTGGCCGGCCGCGGCCGGACCTGGCGTGCCGCCGATCCGGCAGCGAGCATCGCGGCCGGCCGCATGTCTGAATGCTACGCCCGTTGTCGACGCGTCGCCATCCGACGGCATGCGCGACATCACCGGGAACGAGCGAACGCAGTGCAGTGCGCTACGGCAGATTCGCCCCCCCTCGACCAGCACCCGTCGATGGCCGCTGCCGGGCGCAATCAGTGACGACCGTAGTGAACCGAACGCCGGCCGTCTTCCCCGCGCTCCCCGGACATCCTCGATGAAGCACAAAAAAGCCACCCTCGCGGGTGGCTTCCGTGCGTGCAATCAGTCGTCGATCACCCGCCTCACACGTGCGTGCGCCGACTCGCTTCCGCATCGACCTCGCGCAGCGACTTGCCGCGCGTTTCCTTCGCAAGCCCGACGCACACGATCGAGATCAGCGCGGCCGCGACGAGATACAACGCGATCGGCGTCGACGAGTGATAGCGCTCGAGCAGCGACAGCCCGATCAGCGGCGCAAGCGAGCCGGCCATCAGCGGCGCGACCTGGTAGCACAGCGACAGCGCGGTATAGCGCACGTTGGTCGGGAACATCTCGGTCATCAGCGCCGAATACGGCGAGTACGTCATCGATTCGATGAACAGGCCGAGCACGATCGCGGCCATGATGATCCAGTCGTTGCCGGTATCCATCATCGGGAACGCGACGAAGCCCCAGCCGGCGGTCAGCACGGCGCCCGTCAGATACACGGGCTTGCGCCCGACGAGATCCGACATCAGCCCCATCAGCGGGATGAAGAAGAAGTGAATCGCGTTGGCGGCGAACATCAGCTTCAGGATCCGCGTGGTGTCGAAGCCGACGACCAGCTTCAGGTAAGTCAGCGAGAACGTGACGACCATGTAATACAGGATGTTCTCGGCGAACCGCGCGCCGATGCCGATCAGCACCTGCCGCCAGTGATACTTGAGCACGTGGCCCACGCCGAGCTGCTTTTCCTGCTTCTGCGCGCGGCGCGCCTGCGCTTCCTTGAAGATCGGCGCATCGTCGACCTTGCGGCGAATCCAGAAACCGATCAGCACGACCACCGCCGAGAACCAGAACGCCGCGCGCCAGCCCCACGCCAGGAAGTCGGCCTCGGACAGCGAGCTCGACAGCACCAGCAGGATGATCGTCGCGACGAGGTTGCCGGCCGGCACGCCGGCCTGCGGCCAGCTGGCCCAGAAGCCGCGGCGGTTGTCCGGGCTGTGTTCGCTGACCAGCAGGATCGCGCCGCCCCACTCGCCGCCGAACGCGAAGCCCTGGATCAGGCGCAGCGACACCAGCAGCACCGGCGCCCAGTAGCCGATCGCATCGAAGGTCGGCAGACACCCCATCAGGAAGGTCGTGACGCCGACCACGATCAGGCTCACCTGCAGCAGATACTTGCGGCCGAACTTGTCGCCGTAATAACCGAACACCAGCCCGCCGATCGGGCGCGCGGCGAATCCCACCGCATACAGCGCGAACGCGGCGAGCAGGCCGTCGATCGGGTTGCCGGTCTTCTTGAAGAAGTGCGTGCCGAACACCAGCGCCGACGCCGTTCCATACAGGAAGAACTCGTACCACTCCGCCACCGAGCCGACCATCGACGCCGCGACGACCCGCTTCAATTCCCGCTTCGACGCCGTGTCCCGCACGGCTGCTGCACTACCAGGCGAGACTGCCTCGCCGACCTGACTTGTCATCTCCGTATCTCCTCTCGTTGTCTTCCATTTCCCTTGGCGGGCCGGGTTCGCGCGTAAGCACGTCGAAAGATTTTATACAATATCCAATACACAATCCACGCAATCTCAAAAAAGGTTTCGGCAGAAATGCGACATGCGGGGCGGCATCTGGCCGTCAGGTTCCGAGCCTGCGAGCGCGATGGTTCTGATCAGAGGAAAGTACGGCAGGACCCGTCTATGGGACGCCGACCGCGGCTCGCGGGCCGACGGACGGGGCGTGGCGTGAATTTTCCGGCGTCGACGGGATCGTCCGTCGCCCCCGCCCAAAGCCGCTGCGGCGCGGTTCGCCATCCTCCCCGCGGCTCCGGCACGACGACCTTCGTCACGCCCTTTTTATTTTATATTGTATAAAATATTCGAAGTGGCTAGAATGACTTCCGTCGATGGCTGACTCTCGGGCGAAACCGGAGGCAACGTTTCGGCACCGAGGCAAACAAGAGGCGGCCAGCCGCCGTCCGGATCGCATGCAGCACCGACGAGACGGCGAGCGCGCGTACAGCCCAGGTTGCCAGCAATGGCAGTTGACCCTATCTGAATGTGAGGAAACGAGATGAGCGACAACATTTTTACCGGCACCATTCCGGCCCTGATGACGCCGTGCACCGCTGACCGTCAGCCGGATTTCGACGCGCTGGTGAAGAAGGGCAAGGAACTGATTGCACTCGGCATGCGCGCGGTGGTGTACTGCGGCTCGATGGGCGACTGGCCGCTGCTGACCGAAGCGCAGCGCCAGGAAGGCGTCGCGCGCCTGGTCGAAGCCGGCGTCCCGACGATCGTCGGCACCGGCGCGGTGAACTCGAAGGAAGCCGTGTCGCACGCCGCGCATGCCGCGAAGGTCGGCGCGCACGGCCTGATGGTGATCCCGCGCGTGCTGTCGCGCGGCGCGTCGCCGGCGGCCCAGAAGGCGCACTTCGCCGCGATCCTGAACGCCGCGCCGAACCTGCCGGCCGTGATCTACAACAGCCCGTACTACGGCTTCGCGACCCGCGCCGACCTGTTCTTCGAACTGCGTCGCCAGCACCCGAACCTGATCGGCTTCAAGGAATTCGGCGGCGCCGCCGACATGCGCTACGCAGCCGAGAACATCACGTCGCAGGACGACAGCGTCACGCTGATGGCCGGCGTCGACACGCAGGTCTTCCACGGCTTCGTGAACTGCGGCGCCGCAGGCGCGATCACCGGTATCGGCAACGCGCTGCCGCGTGAAGTGCTGCAACTGGTCGACCTGTGCAAGAAGGCCGCGCAAGGCGACGCAGTGGCGCGCGTGCGGGCGAAGGAACTGGAAGCGGCGCTGGCCGTGCTGTCGTCGTTCGACGAAGGCTGCGACCTGGTCCTGTTCTACAAGCACCTGATGGTGCTGAACGGCGACAAGGAATACACGCTGCACTTCAACGAAACCGACGCCCTGAGCGACGCGCAGCGCAACTACGCGGAAGCGCAGTACACGCTGTTCCGCAACTGGTATGCGAACTGGTCGAAGAGCATCGCGTAAGCGCGTTCGCACGAAACCGTTCGATACGCAGCCATGAAACGGCTGCGTGACGAAAACAAAAAGCCACGGAACCCTCCGTGGCTTTTTTCATTCGCGCTCTGCGCTGCAATCGCGCACCTGCCGGATCAGTGCTGCTGCACGGCCGCCCCGCTCGCGCGCTCCTGTTCCGTGATCTCCGTGCGGCAATGGCCGATCATGTACAACGCACCGGCCGCGGCGAGCGCCGGCACCGCCAGCAGGCTGAACACGTCGCCGAAGTGCCAGCCGAGCCCCATCAGCATCGCGCCGGCGAATGCGCCGGCCACGCCGCCGATTCGTCCGATGCCGAGCATCCATGCCACGCCCGTCGCGCGGCAGCGCGTCGGATACAGGCTCGCCGCATAGGCCGACATCGACGTCACCGCGCTCGTCACCACGGTGCCGCACAGGAAAATCAGCGTGCCGAGCCATGCGGCATGCCCGATCGTGCGGCTCGCCACGAGCACCAGCAGCGCCGCCACGACATACGCGCAGACGATCGTCCGGTTCGGATTGAAGCGGTCCATCAGCCATCCGGCGCCGAGGTTGCCGAGCACGCCGCCGAGCGGGAACAACGACGTCATCAGCGCGCCGCCTTCGGCGCTGAAACCGGCGTCGCGAAGCAGCGTCGGCATCCAGTTGGTCAGCAGGTAATAGATCAGCAGTCCCATGAAATAGGCCGCCCACAGCATCAGCGTGCGCGAACGGAACTGCGCGGATACGACCTGCGCGAGCGCGGACGCCCCGCCCGTTTGCGCTCGCGCGCCGGCGGCCACGAACGTGCAGTCGTCGAAGCGCTCGCGCGGTGCGATCCGCGCGAGGATGCGCGCGATGCGCGCATGCGTGCCCGGTCGCGCCGCGAGATACTGCGCGGACTCGGGCAGCAGCATCACGAGCGCGACCGCCAGCGCGAGCGGCCCGATGCCGCCCACGGTCAGCACGCTTTGCCAGCCGAACTGCGGAATCAGCCACGCGGACGTGACGCCGCCCACCGCGAGCCCGCACGAGAAACCGCAGAACATCGCGTTGACGACCACGCCGCGGATCCGGGCGGGCGCGTACTCCGACATCAGCGTGACGGCGTTCGGCATCGCCGCGCCCAGGCCGAGCCCGGTCAGGAAGCGGAATGCAGTCAACGCTTCGATCGACTGCGCATGCGCGGACACCATGCTCCACGCGCCGAAGCACACAACCGACAGCACGAGCACGGTCTTGCGGCCGAGCCGGTCCGCGCACGGGCCGGCGGCGAGTGCGCCGATGCCGAGCCCGGCCAGCGCCGCGCTCATCACCGGGCCGAGCGCGCTGCGCGCGATGCCCCAGTCGTGCGTCAGCGCGGGCGCGATGAAGCCGATCGCGGCCGTGTCGTAGCCGTCGGCGGCCACGACCAGGAAGCACAGGATCAGGATCAGCCACTGACAGGGGGAAAAGCGCTCGGCGTCGATGAACGACTGCACGTCGAGCGTACGCGGGGGGGTTTTCATCGTATGTCTCCTTCGGTCCGGTCGCACGACGGTGCCGATGCACCGCCCGCGCGCGGACCTGTTCATGGTCATGGTTTCGTCGTGAACCCGGCGCCCTTGCAGGCCGGCGATCGCGACGCGGCAGCCCGTGGCGGCTAACCGCATCGCGCATGCCCGGCCGATGCCGTCCGCGCCGCCCGTGACGATCGCCCCGCGCGCGGGGTGTCGTCCGTGTCGGGTCCGGGTTTCATCGTCATCGGCTCAGCGCGTCAGGTACGCGAGGCTCGGGAACTCGACGCGGCGGATGATGCGGCTCTCCTGCGCGACGATCAGGTGGCCGGACGCCTGCAGATACGCGGGCCAGTCCGGATCGGCATCGCGCGCGGTGCGCCGCGCGTCGTAGTCGGCGATGCTGTCGTAGCCCCACAGATGGACGACCTGGTTCAACGCGCCGATGTCGCTCATGTAGAAGCCGACGGGCGCGCCGAGATACTTGACCTGGATCGGCATCGCGAGCCGGTCGAAGATCTCGATGAACTCCGCCATGCCGCGCGGGCGGATCGTATAGATGCGATGGTCGATGAAGGATTTAGCGGTAGTCATGGTCGGCTCCGGGGTCAGGCGGTCGCGCGCGCGGCGGCGGGTGGTGTCGGCTCGGCGGCGGATGGTGTCGGCTCGGCAAGATCGAGTCGGTCACGAAGGTCGGTCTGGTCGCCTAGATCGGCCAGCCCCGCGATATGGCGTGCGCTCAGATAGCCGAACGTCATGATCGGCCCGAGCGTGATCCCCGCGCCCGGATAGTTGCCGCCCATGATGCTGGCGCGATCGTTGCCGACCGCATACAGGCCGGCGATCGGCCGGTCGTCGGCGGCGAGCACCTGGCCGACCACGTTGGTCCGGATGCCGTCGAAGGTGCCGAGGTCACCCATCACGACCTTCAGCGCGTAATACGGCCCGTCGCCGAGCGGCGCCACGCACGGATTCGGACGATGGTCGGCGTCGCCGAGATAACGGTTGAACGACGTCGTGCCGCGGCCGAATTCGGGATCCTCGCCGCGCGCGGCATCGCGGTTGTAGCGTCGCACGGTCGCTTCCAGATTCGCCGCATCGAGGCCGGCGCGCTGCGCGAGTTCGGCCAGCGTGCGCCCCTGCACGAGATAGCCGTTGCGCAGCAGCGGCCCGAGCGGCACGGGTGCCGGCTTCGCGAAGCCGAGCCCGTATTTGCGGATCGTCGCGTGATCGCACACGAGCCACATCGCCGTCTCGGTCTCGCCTTGGCATGCTGCGATCATCGCGGCGCCGACGTCGTGATACGAATTCGATTCGTTCGTGAAACGCGTGCCGCGCCGGGTCACGCCGATGACGCCGGGCTTGTAGCGATCGAGCAGATGCGGAAACACACCGAAGCGGCCGTCGCCGAGCGGCACGCGCGAGACGGGCATCCATGCGGCCGGTTGCGGATAGCGGATCTCGACGCGGCCGCCCGCGCGCTCGGCGAGCGTCGCGCCGTCGCCGGTGTTGCCGGCCGGCACCGGCGATACATGTTCGCCGCCGCGCGCAACGTGCGGATAAGCACGCGCGATGCGCGCGACGTCGTGCGAGAAGCCGCCGCTCGCGAGCACGACTGCGCGGCGTGCGGTGATGCGATACGTCGCGCCGTCGGCCCCGACCGTTGCGCCGGCGATGCGTGCGCCGTCCGCGGCGAGTTCGCGTGCGGGCGTGTTCGTCAGGATCGGAATGCCGAGATCCAGCGCGGACTTCGCGAGGCGCGCGGCGAGCGCGTTGCCGCTCGTGATCTGCACGCCGCGCCGGTACAGCGCGAGATCCTTCAGATGCGCGGCAAGCCGCTTCGTCACGTACCACGCTGACCGAAGCGAGCGCGTCGCGTTGAAGAAGTGCTTCAGGTCTGCGTTCGACGAATTGAACATCATCCCGATGAACGTGATCGTCTTCAGCGGCGGACGCAGGCGCTCGAGATCGCGCCCGAGCCCGCGCGCATCGTACGGCGCGGCGACGACCGAGCGGCCGATGTCGACGCCGCCGGGCATGTCCGGGTGATAGTCGGGATACAGCGTCGGCACGAATTTCACGTCCGTCTCGCGCTCGAAGAAATCGAGCATGTGCGGGCCGTGCTCGAGAAATGCGTCGATCGCCGCATCGTCGTAGAACGCGCCCGTCTCGCCGCGCAGATACGTGCGGGCCGCATCGCGCGTATCCTGCACGCCGTTCGCGCGCGCATGGCGATTGCCGGGGATCCACAGCACGCCGCCGGAAAATGCGGTCGTGCCGCCGAAACATGCTTCCTTCTCGACGACGATCACGTCGAGCCCCGCCTTGCGCGCGGTAATGGCGGTGGACAGGCCGCCCGCTCCCGAGCCGATCACGAGCAAATCGCACGTGACGTGCTTCGAACGCTGCTGGTCGTTCATCATGTCTTCCTCCATCTCTTGAATAAATGTGCGTCGCCGTGCTCGTGCTGCGCGCCGTGAGTGCAGCGCGGCAAGGCCGCGAATCAGCGTGCGCCGGCACCGGCCTCGTAGCCGGGCCGCGGCACGAGATCCATCAGCATCGCGTCGAGGCCGCCGTCGACCACCAGTTCCGCGCCATTCACGTATGCCGCACGCGGGCTCGCGAGAAACGCGACGACGTTCGCGATGTCGTCGGGCCGGCCGATGCGGCGGTTCGCGGTCATCGCGCTGCGGCGTGCCTCGATGTCGCCGCTCGCATAGAACGACTCGGACAGCGGCGTGCGGATCATTCCCGGGCACACGGTATTGCTGCGGATGCCGCGCGGCCCCCACTCCGCCGCCAGTTGCCGCGCGAGCATCGCGACCGCCGCCTTGCTCGCGCTGTAGGCGCCGCTGTACGTTTGCGGGTGGCGCGCCGCGATCGACGCGACATGTACCAGCGCACCCGAGCCGCGCGCGAGCATCGCGCGCCCGAACGCTTGCGAACACAACATGTAGCCGGTGAGATTGACCTGCAGCATCGCGTTCCATGCGTCTAGGTCGATGGTCTCGATGCCGCCGGCACGCAACAGGCCGGCGTTGTTCACCAGCACGTCGGCGGGACCGAGGTCGCGCTCCACGCGTTCGGCGGCCTGGGTCACGCTGGCGGCGTCGCCGATATCGCAGCCGATCGCGACGACGTTGCCGCCGGCCGCGCGCAGCCGCTCGGCGATCGCGATGGTGCCGTCCGCGTCGCGGTCGAGCAGCGCGACCCGCGCGCCGGCCGCCACGAACGTTTCGACGATCGACGCGCCGATGCCGCCCGCGGCCCCCGTCACGACGCACACCTGCCCGTCGAGACGAAGCCAGTCCTGCTGTTGATGGTTCGCTTGCGATATCATTAGGTATCCTCTTGAAATGAGCTTGATAGATCCGGCTCGATCCGGCACACGCTACCCGAACGTCGCGCGCTGCGTCAGTGGCAAGCGCTACGTCGATGGGAAAAGTATAGAAGCGCGCATCGCGCGAAAATTGGACAAACGCCGCAAGCAACAGGACAATTTGTACACAGGAGGCCGTGCGGCATGAGGAGAATCCCTAACTACGATCTGTATGGCGAATCGGCGCGTCCGCCCTGGTACGACGCGTTCAACTTCGAATGGATACCGGAGCGCAGCCAGCCGAACGACTGGCATATCGCCGCGCACCGTCACGATGCGCTATTGCAGATTTTGTACATCCGCGGCGGGCAGGGGCATGTCGTGATCGAGAGCGGGAAGCACACGTTCGCGCCGCCGTGCCTCGTGGTGCTGCCCGCGCAGACGGTCCATGCGTTCGAGTTCTCGCCGCAGATCGACGGCCTCGTGATCACGGTCGTGCAGCGCGCGCTCGAAACGCTGGTCAAGACCGCCGCGCCGGGCGCGCTGTCGATCCTGCAACGCGCGGCGGTGATTCCGGTCAAGGAGCCGGATGCGAGCGCGTCGATGCTGATGCCGCTGTTCGCGTTGCTAGAACAGGAATTCCGCAGCACCTCACGCGGACGCGGCGCGGCCGGGATGGCGTTGCTGGTGGCGTTGATCGTGCATGTCGCGCGCCTGAGCGATCTCGCGGCCGCGCCGTCGCATGCCGGAACCGATCGGCGCGCCACGTTGCTGCGGCGGTTTCGCGAACTGATCGACACGCATTTTCGCGAGCATCGGCCGGTGGAATTCTACGCGGACCGGCTCGGCGTAACGGCCGCGCAGCTTGCGCGCGTGTGCCGGGAGGAGTTGGGCATCTCGACGACGGCGGTCGTCAACGCGCATCTGATTCGCGAAGCGCAGCGCGATCTGGTTTATTCGAATCTGAGCGTGAAGCAGATCGCGCACGAGATGGGGTTTGCGGACAGCGCATACTTCAGCCGCTATTTCCGCAAGCAGACCGGCCTGACGCCGGGCGAGTTCAGGGAAGCGGCCCATCGCGACCTGATGCCGGGCCGCTCGTAAACGGGCGCGGTGCGGGCGATGCGCGCGGTCGCGGCTCCCGGAAGCCGCGACCGCAACAGCCCGCTCGATCGCCGCGCGTCAGACCGCGACCGCGCCGACGTAGTTTTCGGCCATCGCCATCGCCGCCGTGCGCGACGTCGTCACGTGCTCGAGTTCGGCCACCTGCAAACGCTGCTCGAACGGCGACGCGTCGTCGAGACGATGCATCATGCGCGTCATCCAGTACGAGAAGTGTTCGGCGCGCCAGATCCGGCGCAGCGCGGTTTCGCTGTACGCGTCGAGCAGGTCGGTGCGCGCTTCGTCGTAGAACGCCTGCAGCGCGGACGTCAGGATGCGCACGTCCGACACCGCGAGGTTGAGGCCCTTCGCGCCGGTCGGCGGCACGATGTGCGCGGCGTCGCCGGCGAGGAACAGGCGGCCGTGCTGCATCGTGGTCGACACGAAGCTGCGCATGCCGACGATGTTCTTCTGGAAAATCCGCCCTTCCACGACCTGCCGGCCATCGGCGGAGTCGACGCGCGCGTGCATCTCGGCCCAGATGCGATCGTCGGACCATTGGTCGACCGAATCCCTCGGGTCGCACTGGAAATACATGCGCTGCACGTTCGGCGAGCGCGTGCTGACGAGCGCGAAGCCGCGTTCGTGGCGCGCATAGATCAGCTCGTCCGACGACGGCGGCGCCTCCACGAGAATGCCGAACCAGCCGAACGGAAACACGCGCTCGTAGTCCTGCCGCAGGGCGGCGGGGATCATCGTGCGCGACACGCCCTGCGAGCCGTCGCAGCCGATCACGAAGTCGCAGTCGAGCGTCTGTTCGACGCCGTCGTGCACGAAGCGGATCGACGGCGCATCGGTCTCGATGCCGGCAATCGTCGTCCCGGACACGTTGAAGTACAGCGCGCCGCCGGCCGCCACGCGCGCGGCCACGAGATCCTTCAGCACCTCGTGCTGCGCATAGACGGTGATCGCCTTGCCGGTCAGTTCGGTCAGGTCGATGCGGCGGCGCTTGCCTTCGAATGCCAGTTCGAACCCGTGATGCAGCGCGCCTTCCGCCTTCATCCGGTCGCCGACGCCCGATTCGGTCAGCACGTCCATCGTGCCCTGTTCGAGCACGCCGGCGCGGATGGTGGATTCGATCTGTTCGCGGCTGCGCGACTCGAGCACGACCGACTCGATACCGCGCAGATGAAGAAGATGGGAAAGCAGCAGGCCCGCGGGCCCAGCGCCGATGATGCCGACTTGCGTACGCATGAATGTCTCCGGTTGGGATTGATTTTGCGCAAGTGTGGCGGCGACGAGTGCTATCCCGCAACGCGATATCCGGAATATGGACTATCTCGATAATGGATACAGGCGGGCGGGCGCGGCACGTCCCGGGCCGCGCGCGTCCATCCGTTCAGGGCTTCGCCGGCGCCGGCCGCGACTCCATCCCGTCGATCCTCGCGAGCAGCGCATTGCCGAGCTTCGTCAGATGGCGCGGCATGCCGGGGATCGCCAGCAGCGCCTCGATCCGCTCGCGCCAGTAACTCGGGTGACTCACGCGCATCGCAACCGGCATCACCGCCGCGCCGGTATCGGTATCGCTTTCCAGCAGCGCGACCATTCTCTCGATATGAGAGAGCTCGCGCTCCACATAGTCTCTCGTCAGCATGTGCTTGCCACTCCCCGAAACAGAGCACCCGGCCTGTCTTCATCGGCGCGTCGCCGCATGGTCCTTTCGCTCGACGCGTCGTCCTCGTTTCGCTTCACGGTACGCGCGTCGTATGTCAGAAAAACACCCGGCAGCACGACGATTTTCTTCATATCGTCGGATCGATGTCGTACCGCACGCGTCACGTCCACGGCCCCTCTCTTCGTTGCCGATCGTAGACACTCCGCCTCACGATGGCATCCCCAAAATTGAGGATGCCTGCAGAAGTCGATCGCACCGCATCCGTGCGACACGCCGGCGTGCCAGATCCGGCGAACGCGATGCGGCAACACGCGCAACGTAGCGCGTGCGGCAAACGGGGAACGGGGACGCGAGGATTTGCGCTGCCGACGAGTCGATCGCGGCGCTCTGCACGGCCGCCGTCGATCCCGAACAGTCGGACGTCGCGCTCGAGGCCCTCATGGCGCTCGCCGACGCGCGAGCGGCGAACTGCTTCGTGCGCGACGCGCGCACCGGCACCGGCGTCCGCTCTCGCTCACCCGCCCGGAACCGGCCGTCGCGACCGGTATAGCCTGCGGCCTGGCGCCGACCGAGCACGCGGCATGCAACGGCGTACAGATTCGCACCGTGCTCAGCCAGAGCAAGGCGGTCTTCGCGAAGACGGGCGTGCGGCGTATGCCGATCTCGTCGCGCTGTCCGGCGACTGAATACTCAGCGGCGCCGGCCGCGCTCACCCTTGATCTTGCCGGTGCCCGCGGGCTCCGCCGCGGTCATCCGGTCGAGTTGCCGGACGATCTCCGCGCGCAGTTCCGCCGAAATCTCAACGCTATCGAGCAGCTCCGAGATCCACAGCCCGTCGGCCGCGAGCCGGCAGATCATCAGCGTCGCCGCCCGTTCGAGCGGCACCGGGTCCGGCCGCGTCCACTCGCGCATCGGCACCGACCAGCGCGCACGCGTCTCCTGCTCGGTGATCATCGACGCGACCAGCACGCGCAGCACGTCGGTGCTCGCGGCCGGCTGCGCGGTGTCGAGCACCGCATGCAGATATGCGCGCGCCGCCGCGCCGTCGCCGTGCGAATCGGCCGCGCGGCGTGCGGCCATCTGCGTCGCGAAGCGCTCGGTCGCCTGCCCGAACAGCGCGTCGAGCAAGCCCTGCTTGTTCGCGAAGTGATACTGCAGCGCACCTTTCGTCACGCCTGCGCGCTCGGCGACCGCGTCGAGCGTCAACGCGGCCACGCCATGATGAGTCGCGATTTCCGACGCGGCTTCCAGCAGTTGCGCGCGCACCTGTTCCGGCGCCTTTTTACGCCGCACGCCGGCGACGGGCGCGGAATCAGGCGCGGAATCAGGCGCAGAACCGGGCACAGCCGGTGCGCCGGACGCCTGCGGGCCGGCCGGTTCGGCCGTGTCGACGGGCGCGGGGATGTCGTGCAAAGCGGGTTCGGGGCGTTTCTTCATGGCGGCGATGTTAGCACCCGCGGTCTCGATATAAACATTCCGGCTGGATGGTATGATCCGCCGCATGAATAAACCCGCCCCCTCCTCCCGGTCCGCGCTCGACACCGCGATCGCCCGCGGCCGCGACGCGCTGATGCGTCTTCAGCAGCCCGACGGCAGCTGGTGTTTCGAACTCGAATCCGACGCGACGATCACCGCGGAATACATCCTGATGATGCATTTCATGGACAAGATCGACGACGCGCGTCAGGAGAAGATGGCGCGCTACCTGCGCGCGATCCAGCGGCTCGACACGCATGGCGGGTGGGATCTGTACGTCGACGGCGATCCGGACGTGTCGTGCAGCGTGAAGGCGTACTTCGCGCTGAAGGCCGCCGGTGACAGCGAGCAGGCGCCGCACATGGTCCGCGCGCGCGACGCGATCCTGAAGCTCGGCGGCGCGGCACGCGCGAACGTGTTCACGCGCATCCTGCTCGCGACCTTCGGCCAGGTGCCGTGGCGCGCGGCGCCGTTCATGCCGGTCGAATTCGTGCTGTTCCCGAAGTGGGTGCCGATCTCGATGTACAAGGTCGCGTACTGGGCACGTACGACGATGGTGCCGCTGCTCGTGCTGTGCTCGCTGAAGGCGCGTGCGCGCAACCCGCGCAACATCGCGATCCCCGAGCTGTTCGTCACGCCGCCCGACCAGGAACGCCAATACTTTCCGCCCGCGCGCGGGATGCGCCGCGCGTTCCTCGCGCTCGATCGCG
This sequence comes from Burkholderia sp. Bp9099, assembly GCF_003857805.1. Classification (NCBI taxonomy): domain Bacteria; kingdom Pseudomonadati; phylum Pseudomonadota; class Betaproteobacteria; order Burkholderiales; family Burkholderiaceae; genus Burkholderia; species Burkholderia sp. Bp9099. Next base: position 15,057 of record NZ_QTPU01000047.1, on the reverse strand, counting down.
CGGTGCGTCACGTGGAGCCGCTGCTGCCGAAACGCCTGCGGCAACGTGCGATCCGGCATGCGGAAGCGTGGTGCGCGGAGCGCATGAACGGCGAGGACGGGCTCGGCGGGATCTTTCCGCCGATCGTGTACAGCTACCAGATGATGGACGTGCTCGGCTACCCGGACGATCATCCGCTGCGCCGCGACTGCGAGAACGCGCTCGAAAAGCTGCTGGTCACGCGGCCCGACGGCAGCGTGTACTGCCAGCCGTGCCTGTCGCCGGTATGGGACACCGCGTGGAGCACGATGGCGCTCGAGCAGGCGCGTGGCGTGGCCGCGCCCGACGCCGGCGAGCCGGCAGGCTCACTGAATGAACTCGACGCACGCATCGCCCGCGCATACGACTGGCTCGCCGAGCGCCAGGTGAACGACCTGCGCGGCGACTGGATCGAGAACGCGCCCGCCGACACGCAACCCGGCGGCTGGGCGTTCCAGTATGCGAACCCGTACTACCCCGACATCGACGACACCGCGGTCGTCACCGCGATGCTCGACCGCCGTGGCCGCACGCACCGCAACGCGGATGGCTCGCACCCGTATGCGGCGCGCGTCGCACGCGCACTCGACTGGATGCGCGGGCTGCAATCGCGCAACGGCGGCTTCGCGGCGTTCGACGCCGACTGCGACCGCATGTACCTGAACGCGATCCCGTTCGCCGATCACGGCGCGCTGCTCGATCCGCCGACCGAGGATGTATCGGGCCGCGTGCTGCTGTGCTTCGGTGTCACGAAGCGCGCGGCCGACCGCGCGTCGCTCGCGCGCGCGATCGACTACGTGAAGCGCACGCAGCAGCCCGACGGCAGCTGGTGGGGCCGCTGGGGCACGAACTACATCTACGGCACGTGGAGCGTGCTGGCCGGGCTCGCGCTCGCGGGCGAAGACCCCGCGCAGCCGTACATTGCCCGCGCGCTGGCCTGGCTGCGCGCGCGTCAGCACGCGGACGGCGGCTGGGGCGAGACGAACGACAGCTACATCGACCCGGCGCTCGCCGGCACCAATGCGGGCGAAAGCACGTCGAACTTCACCGCGTGGGCGCTGCTCGCGCAGATGGCGTTCGGCGACTGCGAATCCGACTCGGTGAAACGCGGCATCGCGTATCTGCAATCGGTGCAGCAGGACGACGGCTTCTGGTGGCACCGCTCGCACAATGCGCCGGGCTTTCCGCGCATCTTCTACCTGAAGTATCACGGCTATACCGCGTACTTCCCGCTGTGGGCGCTTGCGCGCTATCGGCGTCTGGCCGGCGCTGCGCTGGCCGGTACGTCTTCGTCCAGCGGGGCCGGCGTGTCGGCCTCCCGCACCACGGATGCCGCGCTCGCCTGAGCCTGAGCGTGTGCATGAGCGCAAGCACGAGTCCGAACTCGAGCGGCAACGCGCGCGATCTTCCCGCCCGCGCGCGGGAGGTGCCGCGCGTTCCTCGCGCTCGATCGCGTGACGCGCCGAGTACATGAACGGCGAGGACGGGCTCGGCGAAAGCTTTCCGCCGAGCCCGTCCTGCTACCTGATGTAGGGTATGCCCGCCCTCTCGGACGATCATCGGCCGCAACGTGGCTGCGAAAACGCACGGGAAAAGCGGTTGATCACGCGGTCTGACAGCGAGGTAATCGATCGCCGGCGGAAGATAAGATCCTCGTACGGAGCGTTTTCGCCGCACCCTGCCTTAAACGCTTCGACTCGATCCGGAATTCCAGAGCAAATCTCGCAATTTCGTCAATCACCGTTGTGGACGCTGTCTGATCTACGATTTCAGGCTGCTGCGCTGCCGCCATACGCTGAATAACCGCAAGCCTCGCCTCATCTGAAAGGATGTCGCAAATTTGCGCTCGTCTGTTTTCTTCCCAACCCGGCGTCGTGGTCACCACAAGAACCTCGAGCGCGAAATCCGGGCCCCGTTCGTAAAGCAATTTCGCCAACAGAGCACGAAAGCCCGCCGTTCGAGTAAGCGCAGCCGCCCCGCTGCCTTTGGCGGAGTTCATAAACCAGGTGTCCTCTTTAGATCATCTTTCGTTTCGCGACGTTATTGCCGGCTTTCCGTTGCCATTCGGTAACTATGTTGTAGCAGCCTTCCGGTCCCGCGCCGCTTTTGGTGACACTCATGACCGACCTGCTTGTCGCGACGATGGCGTGAATCGCTCGCCAAACACGATGACAAACGGATTCATCGCCGATTTCCAGTCGTAGGCAGTGCGATCGGCAGCGAAACTCACATCATATGAAAATAGAATTCGATAGCCGGACAGTTCCTCGCGCCGAAGGCAAGGGAGATCCAAAGTTCAATTTGCTTTAAACTTGGCGAATTAGGCATAGCCAATCATTATCATTTCGGCAAAAAGCCGCATATCATGTTTGCAGTACAACCCGCGGAGGAAAGCATGGCTACATACAAGGAACTGAAGGCTCAAATGGACGCGCTGGCGGAGAAAGCGGAAACCGCCCGTCTCACCGAGCTCCAGGCTGTAATCGAAGACATCCGTACCAAGGTCGCGGAGTACGGAATTACCGAAAAAGACATCTTCGGTGTTCGTCGGGATCGAGCGACGGCAAAAAAGCCGTCGACCGTGAATGCGAAGTATCGCGATCCCAAGACTGGCGCAACCTGGTCGGGCCGTGGCCGCGCGCCCGCATGGATCAAGGATGCCAAGAACCGGAATCGATTCCTGATTCAGGAATGAACCATTCCGGATAACGCCGCGGCTCGATCAGCGGCAACACGCTCATCGAGCGCCGATCATGTGCTTCGGCAATGCACGTCATCGCGTCGATGAAGCCGCTCGCAAGGAGCGCTGAAGCGAGCGTAGTGGCACCCTACGCTCGCTTGTGTGCTCGCCCGAGCAACCGCAACACGCCGAACACTCCGCTACGTGTGGGCAAACACCTGCCTGCATTGCGATACGGGCCGAGCATGATCGACGGGCAACGGCCAATCGGTGCGGCGCAATCGCGATCCGCTCCTCCGCTCCCCCGCTCATGCGTCGCGCCGATCCCGCATCCGCGCAAATGCCTCCCGCAGATCCACGGCGACGGCACGTACAACCGGATCCAGTCGAAATACTTCGACTTCGACATGTACGGTAATTGACGACGAACATCACGGGCCGCGTCGCGTGCGGGGCCGCTTCACCGCACGCGCGCTGACCGGTTCTGCATTGGCGATCCTCAAGATCGTTTTCGGCCCGGCAGGGCTATAATCGCCGCTTTCGGTTTGGTCGACGCCATGAAACCGCTGGCCGTTCCCTCTCTCGCGAACATCGCGTCGCGCCTTCGCCTGAAGCAGCTCAAGCTGCTTATCGCGCTCGAAAACCACGGCTCGCTGCACAAGGCCGCCGAAGAAATCGCGATATCGCAACCCGGTGCGACCAAGGTGCTGCGCGAAATCGAGGACATCCTCGGCATGCCGCTGTTCGAGCGGCAACCGAAAGGCCTCGTCGCGAACGACCTCGGCCGCTGCGTCACGCGCTATGCGCGCCTCATCTACAGCGACCTCGAACACCTGCATACCGAAGTGCTCGCGATCACGCAGGGGCATGGCGGCCATCTGGCCGTCGGCGTGGTCATGGGCGCGGTGCCGCTGCTCACGCGCGCGCTGACCGACCTGCGCCGCCGCCAGCCGCACCTGTCGGTCGAGATCGTCGAAGGCACCAGCGCGAGCCTGCTCGCCCTGATCGACGACGGCCGCATCGATCTCGCGATCTGCCGCAACGGCAACAACCGGCGCCCGGGAGCCTACGACCATATCCCGCTGCAGTCCGAACCGCTCGCGGTCGTGACCGCGCGCACGCATGCGCTGGCCGAACGCGACGCGCTGACGCTGCGCGATCTCGCCGACGCGGAATGGGTCGCGTATCCGGTCAACACGCCGATGCGGCTCGCGCTCGAACGCGCGCTCGCGGATGCCGGCATCGAGGTGCCGGGCTATCCGATCGAGACGGCGTCGACGTTCGCGACGCTGACGCTGCTGCAGGCGAACCCGGAACTGGTCGCGGTGATTCCGCGCGAAGTCGCCGAGTTCGGCGAACGCTTCGGCCTCGTCGCGTGCCTGCCGGTCGCGATCCCCGCGCTCGACGAGCCGTTCGGCGTGGTGGCCCGCACCTTCGCGCACCTGACACCCGGTGCGCGCATGCTCGTCGAGACGCTACAGCAGCCGCTGCCTACTTGATCGGCGAGAACGCGGCCGAACGCCGCCGCGATGTCGCGGTAGAGCGTCGGGCACGCGGAGAGGTTGAAGTCGATCACGAACGCAGCAGCGCCGCGTTCGCGATGCCGTTGGGTTCGTGCCGCAGTCCGGCATTTCCTGGAAGATGCTTCCGCAGGAAACGGGCTGCGGCTCGGGCATCAGCTGCTGGCGCAGACCGCGCGACTGGCAACAGCCTGGCTGCACAACTTCGGGCGACTGCACATCCGGTTCGAGCGCCTCGCGGCGATCCACGAAGCGTTCATGAAGATCGCCGCTTGCATCAACTGCCGGCGACGGCTTCAAGACTCATTGTGTGAGCGCTTCCTGGAGCGTTGCGGCATCGCGCAACTCGCGAAGGAGAAAGCGCTGCAAGGCCTGTACCGCCGACATGCGATCGCTGCCATCCGCACGGCTGAACAAGCCGAATTCCGCAGATGGCGGGTGCGGCAATCCGGTGGCAGCCGGATCGAGCACGCGCATCGAATCGCGCCGGACGTTCCATTCGAGCAGGACCGTGACCCCCAGCCCTGCCTCGACTGCGGATTGAATGGCGGCCAGGCTCGTGCTCGTGCAGATGACTTTCCATGCGACCCGAGCATCGCGCAATGACGCATACAGCCTGTCTTGCCACGGGCACGCACCGCCGAATGCGACGAACGGCAATGGACCGTGGCGGACATCTCCGTCATACGCAAGGCCAGCCGCCCAGAACAGCGGATGCTGCCACCGCACGAGCGGTTCCGCATGGATGAACGTCGGGTCGATGATCGCGAAATCGAGCGAGCCATTCATGAAATCCTGCGACAGCGCCTTGCTCGAATCGACGACGATCTCCACGGCGACATTCGGGAACGACGCGCCAAAATCACGCAGCGTGTGCGGCAGATGGCCAACAGCGATGTCCTCGAGGAGGCCGAGCCGGACCGTCCCTGAGATCTCACCTGCATTCAGCGCAGCGCGCGCCGCGATACCGATGTCGAGCATGCGCTGCGCGTAAGGCAGCAGCACGCTGCCCGCCGCTGTCGGCTTGATGCCGCGTGGCGAACGTTCGAGCAGGCGCTGCCCGACCGATTCTTCCAGCCGGCGCAATGCCATGCTGACGGCGGCCTGCGTGCGATGCAGCGCCTGCGCCGCCTCGCTCACGCTACCGGTTTCGACCACGATCAGAAAGGTGCGCAACAAGCCGCTGTCGAGATCCCGAGCCATAAATATTCTTGAAGCGCCCATAAAAAATTCGAGCTTATACCAAACGAACATGCGTGGTTACCATCGCCGCATCGCCATCATGGAGCACTGCATGAACGAAGAAACCGGAAGCATCCGGGCCGGCCGGCACACGACCGCTTCCACACCGGTTGCGCGCGACGCGTTCACGGCGAATGCGTCGTTTGGCGCGTCGCGGACACGACGCTTCCAAGCGGCTCTGGCGCCCGGGTTCGCCGTGGTGTCGATGTGCAGCGTCCAGCTCGGCGCTGCACTGTCGCGGCCCGCGATGATCGAGTACGGAACGTTCAGCACGACCTGGCTGCGCCTGTGCTTCGCCGCCTTCGCGCTGGCCGTGATCGTGCGCCCGCCCGTCCGGCGCTATTCCCGGCAGCGCTGGATCGCCGCCATCGCGCTCGGCTGCGCGATGGCCTGCATGACACTGTGCTTCTTCGAGGCGGTCAAGCGCGTGCCGCTCGGGCTCGCGGTCGCGATCAATTTCTTGGGGCCGCTGTGCGTCGCGACCATCGGCGTACGCAAGATCCGGATGCTTGCGTGGCCCGCGCTCGCCCTGGCAGGAATCGTGCTGCTCGCGCGCCAGGACGACATGTGGATCGTGCCGGTTTCGGCGCTCGTATTCCCGCTCGGCTCGGCGCTCGGATGGGCCGCCTACATCCTGATGATGAAGCGCGTGGGGTCGCTGTTCGATGGTTTGCAAGGCCTGTCCACGTCGCTGATCGTCGCGGCGCTCGTGACCGCGCCATTCGGCCTCGCGGAAAGCGGCGGGCATTTTCCGGCCGGGCAATTGATCGACGCTGCCGGTCTCGCCGTGCTCGTCCCGCTCCTGCCTTATGTTCTGGAGATGATTGCGTTACGGCGCATGACGGCGTCGGCGTTTGGCATCCTGATGAGCGTCGAGCCTGCGATTGCCTCGGCAATCGGATTTGCGGTACTCGGGCAGCCCGTGACCCTGCTGCAAAGTATCGGCACGTTGTTTGTCATCGGTGCCAGCACAGGCGCCGTGATGCAGCAGTAGCCGGCTCCACAAGGCTTGGCTGGCATGCGCTTCGTCGCCTCGCCATCGAAGTCGGAGTCGGAGTCGGATTGACAAGACAGGCGCTGGCCGCGATCGACGATTCGAGTGCAGGGTGATGTTGAGCGACCTGTCTGTCCGCCAAACGCCTGCTCCGGGCAGCTCCAGGGTCTGTTTACATTTGTGCGGGTTGTCGGGTTATCCGGTCCGCTCGGTTCGGGCGACTATTCGCCGGTGATTGCGTCACATGCTGGTAGGATGAAGTTCGTTTCTACTTGCATTGATGATCTGACCTGTAACCGCCTCATTCTCGGAGTAGACATGGTTGATATTTCACGTGAGACCGTCGAACAAACTGAGCGTCGCCTTCGACGAGTCATCACCGAGGCACGCCTACGGATTTACTCCGGCACGTACACGTTCATTGAATTTCCGCTGGATCAATTCCCAAGCGCTGTGCGGGCCGACGCACTTGCCTTGGTGCGAGACGACAACGTGTGGAGTCAGCTTGTGCCGAGTGACGGTTCACACAAGGAACAGTTCGGCATCTTTCGATTCCACTTCCCGGCAGGGGCAGACAATAGTGGCTTCGTTGGCTGGCTGGCTACCCATCTCAAGAATCGATTTGGCACCGGCGTATTCGTGACGTGCGGACAGAATCATGCGGATGGCGGTATCTTCGATTACTGGGGCGTACCCGAGACGCTGTCAGACGAGGTGATCGAGGAAGTCAAGCGGCTTGTTCAGGGGCAGAGCGATCATCGATAAAGCTCATCCGATACAGCACGCGGCTATAGCGACGCTTGGTTTTTCTGTTCGAGCGAAGCGGGATGACGGCCTTCGCACGCGGAGAGTGGATACTCGCCACAAAGGCGTTCGAGTCGTAGCCTTTGTCAGCGATGACCGCAACGGCACGCAAGCGCTAAACCGGTCATTCGCGCACGAAATATCGCAGCGGTTGGATCAGTGACCGCATTTCGCCATCGAGTATCGGTTTTGCCATGGTCTCGTCGTCAGCGAAACAACGAAGTGGTGAGCGGAGCGTGCGGCAGGTTGGCAGCCCCATCCGTTCATTTTGTTAGAGATTCTAATTGAACGGCCAAGCGCGCGCCCGAACGGCGCGCCGCACCGCACCGTCCCGACGATGCCCGCTTGCGCGGGCATTTTTTATCGACTCGCGTCGACCGGCCCGATCAGCGATCGATCGGCAGCGGCGCGTTCGCGGCGACGAGCCCCTGCTCGCGCATCTCGCGCCAGAAGTCGGCCGGAATCGTCGCGTTCAGCGCGTCGACATCTTCCGCGATGCGCGCCGGACGGCTCGCACCGGGAATCACCGACGCGACCGCGGGATGCGCGAGCACGAACTGCAGCGCGGCCGCCTTGACCGGCACGTCGTAGCGTGCGGCGATCGCCTTGATGCGTTCGACCTTCGCGACGATTTCCGGCGCAGCCTTCTGGTATTCGAAGTGCGCGCCGCCGACCAGCACGCCCGAACTGTACGGACCGCCGACGACGATCCCGACGCCTCGCGCGGCTGCCGCCGGCATCACCCGCTGCAGCGCGCGCTCGTGATCGAGCAACGTATAGCGGCCGGCCAGCAGCATGCCGTCCGGCTGCGGTTCGTCGAGATCGAGCACGAGCTCGATCGGCTCGACGCGGTTCACGCCGAGCCCCCACGCGCCGATCACGCCTTCTTCACGCAGCTTGCCCAGCACGCGGAACGCGCCCTTGCGCGCGACTTCGAACTGCGCGAGCCATTCGTCGCCGTAGATGTCCTGCGCGATGTCGTGCACCCATACGATGTCGAGGCGATCGGTACGCAAGCGCTTCAGGCTGCCCTCGATCGAGCGCAGCGTCGCGTCGGCCGTGTAGTCGCTGACGAGCCGGTTCGCGCGGCCATGCGCGAAGATCCCGGTCTTCTCGCCGTAGTCGCGCGCGCTCGCGCCTTCCATTTCGTCGAGCACGACGCGGCCCACCTTCGTGCTGATCACGTAGTCGTCGCGCCGATGGCCTGCGAGCACGTCGCCCAGACGCGACTCGGCCAGCCCCGCGCCGTACGACGGCGCGGTGTCGAAGTAGCGGATCCCGCGCGCCCACGCGGCTTCGACGGTCGCGGCGGCTTCGTCGTCGGGGATGTCGCGGAACATGTTGCCGAGCGGGGCGGCGCCGAAACCGAGCGTGTTGTCGGCCGGCAGCGTGGCTTTGAGACGCATGCATTTCTCCACAGGTCACGGAAAAGTGCGTCCAGTCTAGGTTGCATGGTTATGTCTGTCCAAGACATAATTCATCAAAGTTGAGTCCCCCGAGGTCTTATATGCTCGACATCCGTCAGCTTCAATATTTCATCGCGGTCGCGGAGGAAGAACACGTCGGCCGCGCCGCCGAACGGCTGCACATTTCGCAGTCGCCGCTCAGCCGCCAGATCGCGCAGCTCGAGGAAAAGCTCGGGCTGACGCTGTTCGAGCGCAGCCAGCAGCGTATTCGTCTGACACGCGACGGCCGCACGTTCCTCAGCGAGACGCAGGCGTTCCTGCGCCATGCGCACCGGCTGGAATCGCTCGCGCGCCGGCTCGGCCGCGGCGACGAAGGCGGGCTCTGCATCGGCTACCTGGAAACGGCCACGCACTCGGGCGTGCTGCCGCGCGCACTGAAGACGTTGCGCGCGGACCGCCCGGCCGTCCACATCGCGCTGTACAACTACACGTCCGCCGCGCAGCTCGAAGGCCTGCGCGAGCGCAGTCTCGACATCGCGCTCGTGACCGAGCCGCCCGCGCCCGACGATCCGGAACTCGAATCGATGCGCGTGCTGAACGACCCGATGCTGCTCGCGCTGCCCGAAGGCCATCCGCTCGCGAAGAAGAAGACGCTTGCGGCCGACGATCTCGCGACGCAGCCGTGGATCGGGGTCACGCAGCAGGAAAGCGCGCCGCGTCACGGCGCGTTCGTCGCCGCGTGCGCGAAGGCCGGTTTCTCGCCGGATATTTCCGTCGAGGCGAGCGAGCCGCTCGCGGCGCTCGGGCTCGTCGCCGCCGGGCTCGGCGTGACGATGATCCAGCAGAGCCTGCGTCACCAGGTGCCGGAAGGCGTCGTGCTGCGCGAGCTGCCGTGGTTCAGCTATCGCACGCCGCTGTGGGCCGCGTGGCACAAGGTCAACCTGCGGCCGCTGGTCGGCGTGTTTCGCGAGATTCTGACCGGCGAGGATGTGGTCGCGACGGTCAAGTGACGTGACGGGGGGGCGTGGTGTGCTCGTGACGCGCGCCGCGCGCGGCGTCGTTGCCCGCACATCGAATGACGCGACCTGCGGCCGTATCGCCGTATCGCCGTGCCTCAGCATGAAGACCCGCGATCCGGAGCGACGCGATCGCCGGCAAAGGCAGGGAATCTATCGTGCCGTCCGCATCCCCGCACACGAATCCGTCTGAAATCGATCGAGCCGGCAGCGGTCCGCATGCGATTGCATGCGCGATACCTGATGCCGGCTTCCCCCCGCTCGCGCGTCAGTTCGCGAGCGTGACCTTCCCGTCCATCAGCCGGTTGATCGCCAGCGGGTTCGAGGTCTTCAGCGCATCGGGCAGCAGCGCCTCCGGCATGTCCTGATAGCAGACCGGCCGCAGGAAACGACGGATCGCGAGACTGCCGACCGACGTCGTACGCCCGTCCGCGGTGGCCGGATACGGGCCGCCGTGCACCATCGCATGCGCGACTTCCACGCCGGTGCCGAAACCGTTGACGAGCACGCGGCCCGCGCGCCGCTCCAGCGCCGGCAGGAACGTGCGCGCGGCGGCGTAGTCGGCTTCGTCGATATGGAGCGCCGTCGTCAGCTGCCCTTCCAGCGACTCGATCAGATCGCGCATCGTGTCGAGGTCCGGACAGCGGACGATCAGCGACGCCGCGCCGAACATCTCCTCATGCAGCGCCTTCGACTCGCGGAACGCGTCCGCGCTCGTCGAGAACAGCGCGCCCTGCCCCTGGTTCGCGCCGGCCGGCGCATGCGCGCGCGCGACGGTGCGCACCTGCGGATGCTGCGCGAGCGCGGCCACCGAACGCTCGAAGGCCTGATGAATACCCGGCGTGAGCATCGTCGCCGCCGCGGCCTGGGCGAGACGCTCCGCCGCCGCGGCGGTAAAGCGCTCGAGTGCCGGCCCGTCCACGGCGAGGATCAACCCCGGATTCGTGCAGAACTGCCCGGCGCCGAGCGTCAGCGACTGCACGAACTGCTGCGCGATCGCGTCGCCGCGCGCGTCGAGTGCGTTCGGGAACAGCAGCACCGGATTGATGCTGCTCATTTCCGCGTACACGGGGATCGGCTCGGGCCGCGCGTTCGCAAGTGCGATCAGCGCGGTGCCGGCATGGCGCGAACCGGTGAAGCCGACCGCCTTGATGCGCCGATCGCGCACGAGCCCCTGGCCGATCTCGAGGCCGGTGTCGAACAGTAGCGAGAACGTGCCTTCCGGCATCCCGCACGTCTTCACCGCCCGCTGCACGGCGATCCCGACCAGTTCCGACGTGCCCGGATGCGCCGGGTGCGCCTTCACGATCACCGGGCAGCCGGCCGCGAGCGCGGACGCCGTATCGCCGCCCGCGACCGAGAATGCCAGCGGGAAATTGCTCGCGCCGAATACCGCGACCGGCCCGAGGCCGATATGACGCAGGCGCAGGTCGGGACGCGGCGCCGGTTGGCGTGCCGGCTGCGCCGGATCGATGCGCGCGTCGAGGTAGTCGCCCGCGCGCACCACGTCGGCGAACATCCGCAGCTGGCCGACCGTTCGGCCGCGCTCGCCTTCGACGCGGGCGCGCGGCAGGCCCGTTTCCGCGACGCAGCGCTCGACCAGTTCGTCGCCGAGCGCGAGGATGTTCGCCGCGATCGTCTCGAGGAACGTCGCGCGCGCTTCGGGTTGCGTTTCGCGATACGTGTCGAACGCGGCCCAGGCGAGCGCGCATGCTTCATCGAGATCGGCGCTGTTCGCGCCGCCGAAGGCCGGCGCCATGCGTTCGCCGCTGGATGCGTTGACCGCGTATGTGTCGCCGTTCGTGCCGCGCCGTGCGCGCGAGCCGATCAGCAGGTTGCCTGCGAGTGTCATGTTCGTTTCCTCTGTAGATGGATCGGGGGCGAACGCCGTGCGATCACGGGCTCGCATAGGTGTTGTGTGTTGTTTGTCGTGCCGACGCGCCTGTCGCGTCGCCGTGAGTGGGCCGGGCGGTTCGAACCCGTGCAGCGGGGCGCTCGATGCCGGGCTCGGGTGCCGCCGCGTGCGCCGGCCGGCACGCTCACGCGCCGGCGCTGCCGTGCGCGCAGCGCGTGCCGGCGGCGCACCGACTGACGCGCACGTCCGAAATGCGCCGGAAAGCCGCGCAATGGGCCAGCATACGGAGTCCGCCCCCGCGCGACAATTGACAGGATGTGATACCGGTATAACCGCGCGTTATCGGTCGTTGCCCCGCCGCCGCATGCGGGCGCGTTCCGCGTCCATCGCATGCCGCCGCGGCGGCCGGACGACGAACGGTGCGACCGCAACGCCGACGACGGCTCGGCACGTTCATACGACGATTGACGATGCACGCGCGGTGGCGCGGGTGCCGCGCGTCGTCACGGATGAAAACCCGCCACGGCGCACGGCGCCGGCGGGTGCCGACACGACCGGCACCCGCGCCACCGCGCGCGACATCGTCACACCGTCACGCGATCGCGCCGCTACGCCACGACACCGTCACGCCGCGAACCGCTTCGCCAGCTCGGCAAGACCGTCCTCGTAGATACCGCGGAAGAGGCGGATCGCTTCGTCGTCGGTCGCGCCGTGCGGCGTGAACGTGCCCGACCACTCGACCGTCGCCGCGTTCGCGCCGTTCTCGCGCACGCGCAGCGTGGAGCGATAGTTCACGACCGGGAACGGCGCTTCCAGGATCGCGTACGTGTAGCTGCGTGCCGCGTCGTCGAAGGCGACCAGCCGCTCGACGATCGCGTCGCCGTCCGGGTTCGCGAGGCTGCGCACGCGACCGCCTTCGCTCAGCTCGCTCGCCGGGATGTACGACAGCCAGTCGGGCAGCGACCCGAAGCCGCCGATCAGTGTCCAGACCGTGTCGGCCGAAGCCGTGATCTCGATGCTTGCATTGGCCTGTGCCATGTCATCACCTTTGCGGATCAACGATCGGTCGGCAGCGGCGCATTGGCCGCAATCAGACCTTGTTCACGCATTTCGCGCCAGAAGTCGGCCGGAATCACCACGTTCAGCGCAGCCTGGTCTTCCGCGATCCGCTCCGGACGGCTCGCGCCCGGAATCACCGCGACGGTGGCAGGATGCGATATCGAGAACTGCAGCGCGGCGGCCTTGATCGGCACGTCGTAGCGTGTGGCGATCGCCTTGATGCGCTCGACCTTCGCGAGGATTTCCGGCGAAGCCTTCTGGTATTCGAAGTGCGTGCCGCCCGCGAGTACGCCCGAGCTGTACGGGCCGCCGACGACGATCCCGACGTTCTGCGCGGCAGCCGCCGGCATCACGCGTTGCAGCGCGCGCTCGTGATCGAGCAGCGTGTAGCGGCCGGCGAGCAGCATGCCGTCCGGTTGCGGCTCGGACAGGTCGAGCACGAGCTCGATCGGCTCGACGCGGTTCACGCCGAGGCCCCACGCCTTGATCACGCCTTCTTCACGCAGCTTGCTCAGCACGCGGAATGCGCCCTTGCGCGCGACTTCGAACTGCGCGAGCCATTCGTCGCCGTAGAAGTCCTGTGCGATGTCGTGCACCCAGACGATGTCGAGGCGGTCGGTGCGCAGACGCTTCAGGCTGTCCTCGATCGAACGCAGCGTCGCATCGGCCGTGTAGTCGTTGACGATGCGGTTCGGCCGGCCGTGTTCGAACAGGCCGCCCTTCTCGCCGAGATCGCGCGCCGACACGTCCTCGACTTCGTCGAGGATCACGCGGCCGACCTTGGTGCTCAGTACGTATTCGTCACGCGGGTGATTCGCCAGCGCGTCGCCGAGGCGGATTTCCGCGAGGCCGGCGCCGTAGAACGGGGCCGAATCGAAATAACGGATGCCGTGTTGCCATGCCGCTTCGACGGTGGCCGCCGCTTCCGCGTCGGGGATGTTGCGGAACATGTTGCCGAGCGGGGCAGTACCGAAACCAAGGATCTTGTTACCGGGCAGCTTGTCTTTGAGACTCATCATTTTCTCCAGGGGTGAGGGAAAAGCGAGTTCAGTCTAGGCAGACGGGTTAAGTCTGTCCAAGACGGAATTCGACACAGTTGAGTCCCTGGAGGTCTAAAACGTGGTCTGAAGGGGTGGGCGGATATCGCGTCCGGAGGGTCCGTTCGCGCGGCGGCCCCGCCCGACAAGGCTGGCGACGGAATCGGCCGCCGATTCGTGATTTCAGATCAAAAGTGATTTCGCCGGTGAGCACGATGGGCAACGCCACGCGTGCCCCCAATTGCCGCACGCCTGCAACGCGTCGCGCAAAGGAATCCCCGTTGCGCCTCTTTCAAATGCGCAACGGGGAAAAACCGCCTGGTGATCGAATCTGCGTTCCGTCGCAATGCGCGGCTCATGCCCTCAGGCGCGACCGTCCCCTTGCGGATCCCGGGCATCGCCCAGCATCGTGACGAGGACGAGCGCTGCAATCAGGCCGAGGTGCTCGAAGAAACCGTTGAGCGCCATGACGCGCGCCGCGCCCGTCTGGTTCCAGAAGTCGTTCGCCACCAGCATCGCGACGACGGTCAGCACGCCGAGGCTGCCGGCGCCGAGCCATGTGAAGCGGCGAAACACCACGCACAGCGAACCGCCGATCTCGACGACAACCGCCAGTGCAGCCCATAGCGCAGGCGGATGCAGGCCGAAATGCGCCTGCTCCGCGACCGCGCCGTCGAAGTCGAGCGCCTTCGCGACGCCGCCGAGCAGAAAGGCGGAAACGAGTGCAAGCCGGACCAGCGCGCCGACCCACGGCTGCGCGAGCAGGACACGGATCCACGCGGGGCTGTACCGGCCGATCGTCGTCGACATGTCAGACCGCCCAGCACGAACAGCCGAACGCGCCCCAGAAGCCCTTCGCGTCCGAGGTCGGCAGCGTGCTGCCCCACGCACTCGCGTGCGCATGCTGGTGCACGTTGCATGCATTCGCGCAGCCACACATCGCGGCGGCCGCCGCGCGTTGCAGCGGTGCGCCGCTGCGCTGCGTCGCGCCCCAACCGCCGTAGCCGCCATACTCACGCACCGGCGACCAGTCCGGCATCGCGGGCGGAATCGGCGCATCGTGCGACGCGAACGGGCCCGCGCCCCACACGATCTTGCCACCCACCACGGTCAGCAGTGCGGTCGTGCCCGCGATGTCGTCCTCGGCGCACGCGAAGAAATCGCGATCCGGGACCACCACGTCGGCAAGCTGCCCGACCGCGATGCGCCCTTTCTTGCCGACCTCGTTCGAGAACCACGTCACGTATTCGGTCCACATGCGCAGCGCGGTCTCGCGATCGAGCAGGTTGCGCTGCGGGTACATGCGCAGGCCGCCGATCGTCTTGCCTGTCACGAGCCAGGACAACGACACCCACGGGTTGTACGACGCCACGCGTGTCGCGTCGGTGCCGGCCGACACCTTGAGGCCCTTCGACAGCATCTTCGC
>NZ_QTPU01000046.1:0-48449 GCF_003857805.1 Burkholderia sp. Bp9099 | reverse complement strand
ACGCCGAACGCCATCTGCGGCTGCTGGTCGATGAAGATCAGCTGGCTGTTGTGCGGAGTGAGTACTTCAAGCTTCGGGTTGCTCATGGCGGTGATGTCCTTTGACGCGGAGAAAAATGCGGCCTGCCTCGCCGACCCATGCGGGAGGCAGCCAATACGCTGTGCCGGGAGATTCGACAGCCAGCCGGCATCATTCAATACGCAAATTCCCGATCACGCCAATTAATCATTCTGATTCGCGCGGGCCGCGACGCTCAGGCTTAAAAGATCTGAATTTCGTTGAACCGAACCATGGTGAACGCGAAGACCTGATAGGCTGGTCGCAGACTGCCGAAGCGACGCCAGATCGGTAGTTATCCGTATTTTTTACACGGCCGCCATTTCACCCGGATCCCATGAAACCGTACACCGCCTCGCTGTTCGCCGGCCTCCTCGCCGGTATCGTCTATGCGCTGATCGGCGTGCCGTCGCCGGCGCCGCCGATCGTCGCGCTCGTCGGCCTGCTGGGCATCCTGGCCGGCGAACAGATCCTGCCGGTCGCGCGGCGGATGTTCAGCGGTATCCGGCTCGGCACCGCGTGGCGCGATGCGAAGTGCAGCCAACACATGTTCGGTGCGCTGCCCGGTGCCCACGCACCCGACACCGCCGCAACGCGCCGCGATTCGACGCCGACGTGACGCCGACGTGACGCACGCCCGTTGATCGGATGCAGCCATGCCCGTCCGCGGGCATCGCCACTCCGTCGTGTTCCTTCGATCACGGTGGTGCCACGCGGCCTGGCCCGCGCCATGCCGTTGCGTCCCGCCGCCTGGCCGCGCGATGGATCGTCCTGAACGGTATTGGATCGAGCGGCGCTTGACGCTAACATGGCAGCCCGACGTCCCTCCGTGGAATTCGCCATGAAGCTGTCATTCGAAGCGCTCGAAGCACTGGACGCAATCGACCGCACCGGCACGTTCGCCGAAGCCGCCGAGCTGCTGCACCGCGTGCCGTCCGCGCTGACTTACCTCGTACAAAAGCTCGAAAGCGACCTCGACGTCGCGCTGTTCGACCGTAGCGGACGCCGCGCGAAACTCACGCACGCGGGGCGCGTGGTCGTCGAAGAGGGCCGCCGGCTGCTGCATGCCGCCGAACAGCTCGAACGCAAGGCGCAGCGTGCGCAGCAGGGCTGGGAAACCGAGGTCCGGATCTGTGTCGACGAGATCCTGCCGTTCGAGGCGATGTGGCCGTACGTGCACACGTTCTATGGTCTCGAGATGGACACGCGGCTGCGACTGTCCACCGAAGTGCTCGGCGGCACCTGGGATGCGCTGATTTCGCGCCGCGCGGATCTCGTCGTCGGCGCCACGGGCGAACCGCCCGAGCTGCCCGACATCGTGGCACGGCCGATCGGCACGCTCAGGCACGTGTTCGCCGTCGCCCCCACCCACCCGCTCGCGGCGCTGCCGGAACCGCTGTCGCTGGCATCGGTCGTCGCCCATCGCGGCGCGGCGATCTCCGATACGTCCCGCGAGCTGCCGCCGCGTTCGGTCGCCATCGACGCGGGGCAGCCGTATCTCGCCGTCCCCACCCTCGCCGCCAAACTGGCCGCGCAGTGCGAAGGACTCGCGGTGGGCACGCTCCCCGACTGCATCGCGGCACGCGCGATCGCGCAAGGCAAGCTGGTCGCACGCCAGGTGACCGGCATGCGCGACACGACCCAGTGCTACCTCGCGTGGCGCGGCGACGAGGCCGGACGCGCGCTGCACTGGTGGGTCGAACAACTCGACCGCCCGGACCTCGTCGACCGGTTCACCGCGCTCGCCTGAGCCCGCTCTCTTCGCGGCCGCGACCCACCCTTACCCGCCGCCCGCCGCGTCAGCCGAACGAATCGTGCAGGCGCTTCATCTCCTTCTCGAGCCACTCGATCAGGCTGAACGACGCATGCGCGCTCGCGGCCGGCGGCATCCTCATCTTCTCCTCGGTCGCGATGTGCTCGGTGAGCGATTCGCACATCAGCCGCCCCAGTTCAGGCTTCCTCGCGATCAGCGGTGACAGGTCGCGACTGCTCAGCTGATAGGCCGTCACGGCCGTTACCGCGTAGACGCTCGCATGCAGCTGCGTGCCGGCGAGCACGACGGACTGGCCGATCGCGTCGCCGGGCGCCATCCGCCTGACTTCCGTGTCGCCCGTCGCGCCGGGCACGAACACCGCCGCGACGCCGGCCGCGACGATCGTCAGCAGGCGCGCGTCGGAGTTCGACGCGTAGATCACCTCGCCCTTGTTGAACACGCGTGACGCGAGCGCATCGGCCAGTATCGCCAGGTCCGCGTCGTCGAGCTGCCTGAACAGCTCGACCGCGCGCAGCAGGCGTTGCCCGCGCGACGCCGGACCGGATGCCGCCGGCGCGCCCGTCAGCGGGCGCAGCGCGACGTCCGCGGCAGCCAGATGCCGGTGGGCCAGATCGTAGAGCCGGTTGCGGACGTCGATCTTTTTCTGCAGCGAGTCGACGTAACAGACGAGTTCGTATTCGATCGAGTTGGTCCTGAACGCCTTGACAACCGGGATCGGCGCCGGGCTGGCGAGCACGTCCAGCGAACTGGCCGCGGCATGCGCGAGCGCATCGACGACGACCGCGGGCCGCGCTTGCGGGTCGAGCTCGATCGTCAGCGTCACGCCGTACACGTTCGCCGGTTCGCTCAGGTTGACGATCGCCGCCTTGGCCGCGACGCTGTTCGGCACGACGACCAGGTTGCCGAGGCTGTCGATCAGCTTGGTCGCGCGCCAGTTGCTTTCGACGACGCGCCCTTCCAGCGCGCCCATCGCCACCGTGTCGCCGAGACGAAACGGCTGCGTGGTATTCAGCACCAGGCCCGAGAACACGTCGTTCAGCGTGTTCTGGACCGCGAGCCCGAGGATGACGGCGACCGCCCCCGACGTCGCGACCACGCCGCTGAGCGGCAGCCCCAGCACGTAGCCCAGCGCGGCGACGGCGGCCGCACCGAACACGGCGCCCGCGGCGATGTCGTGGAACAGCCGCTGGTTGCGCCATGCGCGCGGCAGCAGCAGATGATCGAGCATCAGGCTGAACACCAGCGCGCACTGCAGCCACCATGCGACGCCGATCACCTGGATCGCGAGCCGGTCGAACCGGTCGGGCGACGCCGGCACCGCGAGCGGGCTCACGCCGGTCGAGAACAGCACGTAGGTCAACGCTGCGAACGATGCGCAGCGCCACACGGCTTTCGTCGTCGAACGACCGCGCCCGAGCAGCCGCCAGGCGATCAGGTCGGCAAGAACGATCGGCGCGCCGTAAGCGACCGTGACGGACAGGTTCGGCATGCTGGAATGGGCTGAGGGCGTGCTTCGCGACGGGCGGGGACCCTGCGCCGGCAGTCGGTGGCGTCGCGACAGCGATGAGCGGACAGTCCCCGCGCATGCAATGTAGACGCGCCGGCCGGCCGGGTCCTGTGTTCGGCCTGAAACGTTCTGAATGCGCGGTCGGCGCGCCGCGCTACGCGTCGCGCGGCGGCAGTTCGGCCTCGCCCGACTCGAACCCGAGCGCGTGCACCGCCGACCATGCGTCGTGCGCGATCTGCGTCGGCCCCGACGTGTGCGCGAGCGCGGCCGCATACGCGGCCAGCAGCCGCACGCGCGCGTCGGCGCACGCGGGCGTGTCGTCGAGATCGCGCATCGCGTCGAGCGCCGCGCGCGCCCGTTCGCGACACTCGTCCACGAGCGACAGGTCGAACAGGCAGGGCACCGCGACCGCGGCCAGCGCGATGCCGACCCGCGCGTCGCCGTTCGGTGAAAACGCCCAGTCGAGCGCCGCGCGTAGATTGCCGAGTTCGCGCCGGATCACGTCGAGCCGCGATTCGGCGAGCTGCCCGTCGTCGCTACCGGGCGCACGCCGGAACAGCGCCAGGAAGTAGCGCGCGTGCGCGAGCGCCGCGGCCGCGCATTCGCCGTTGGTCTCGAGCTGCTGCAGCGCGTACGCGCGCGTCGTCGTCAACAGCCGGTAGCGCGGCGCGCCATGCGCGCTCTCGAGGCTCAGCAGCGATTTCGACACAAGGCCCGCGATCGCGTCGAGCAGCGCCGTGTCGACGAGCCCCTTCGTTCCGACGATGTCGCGCACCGCGTCGATCGAGAAGCTGTCGCGGAACACGCCGAGCCAGCGCAGCAGCAGGCGCTCCGCGTCGTCGAGCAGGCGGTAGCTCCAGTCGTACATCGCCTGCAGTGTCTGATGACGCGGCAACGCCGTGCGAAAGCCGCCGGTCAGCAGCCGGAAATGGTCGTCGAGATGCGCGGCCAGCACGTCGATGCCGAGCACGGCTGCGCGGGCCGCGGCCAGCTCGATCGCGAGCGGCAGCCCATCGAGACGCCGGCAGACCGACGCCATCAGCGCCAGGCAGCGTTCGTCGAGCGGAAAGCGCGGGTCGGCGGCGCGGGCGCGCGCCGAGAACAGCTGCACCGCGCTCGCGCCCGCGGTCTCGCGTTCGTCCGCGCCCTCGGCGGGTACCTCGAGCGGCGGAACCGGACACAGCCGCTCGCCCTGGATCCGCAGCGCCTCGCGGCTGGTCGCCAGGACGCACAAACCGGCATCCGACTCGGTGAGCGCGGTCGCGATCCGCGCGGCGGCATCGAGCAGGTGTTCGCAATTGTCGAGCACGAGCAACATCCGCCGATGCGCGACGCTGGCGAGCACGGCTTCGAGCGTCAGCGACCCGGCCGGGTGCACGAGGCCGAACGCGCCGGCCAGCGCGTCGGGCACGAAGTGCGGGCACGCCACCGTGGCCAGCGATACGAACGCGGCGCCATCCGGAAAGCGCGCTTCGGCCCGCATGGCCGCTTCGAGCGCCACCCGCGTCTTGCCGATGCCGCCCGCACCGACCAGCGTCACGACGCGCGCGGTGTCGAGCGCCGCGAGGACGTCCGCAACCGTCTGCTCGCGGCCGATGAGTGCGGTCGGCGCGGGCGCCAGCCGCGATGTCGCGGGACGCACGGGCGCCGCGGCCGGCGCCTGTGCCTGCGCTTGCCCGCCGACCAGCCGGTAGCCGCGCCCCGGCACCGTGATGATCAGGTTCCGGTTGTCGGCGAGCGCCTTGCGCAACGCGGCGACATGCACCTGCAGGTTGTTTTCCTCCACGACCGTGTGCGGCCACACGCGCTGCATGATCTCGTCTTTCGATACCAACGCACCGTTCGCCCGAATCAGGAGTTCGAGAATTTCGAATGCGCGACTGCCGATTCGCAGCAGTTTGCCGTTCGAGCGAATTTCACGCCTGTCGAGGAAAACGTGAAGTGTTCCAATCCGGATCATTTGAATTCTTAATCGCTTTCCATTCATCGATGCCCTGTCGGAAATGACACCGGTGATGCAGATGCTACGGCATTTTAAGCATCCATTGATTCAAATTATTAGAAGCCAAAGAGCAAATTTTTTGAATCGACGACAACCGCGAATGGCCGCCGCAGGCCGGTATTCGCGCTGCACCTCGTCCAGCGCCGCGCATCACGGCTTCCGGCGCCGGCAACAGGCGAAACAGCGATTCACCAATGAACCCGTTTGGTGTGATAAAAGCGCCGCCATTCCTGATTTGCTTTTGCACGAATCACTTGCCGTGGCGATTTGAATGAATTGCGCCGAGGTTGCGGGAAAAAACTTTTGTTCCTGCATGCGATGCGCGTGTTCGCATTTGCATCGATCATCGGTATGCGCCGCGGCATCGCATTCGATGCCGAATTGCTGTACGCCGCCGCGTTGTTCCATCGCATCGGGCCGACGGAAGGCCAGCGGCACAGGCGCCGGCGCGACGAAAGCGACGGCGCGAACGTCACGCACGCGTTTCTCTTTCCCGGCGGACACGGCGTCGCCGCCGAAGACGGGGCCGCGGTATGGCGCGCGATTGCGCTGCACGCGGCTGTCGGCATTCATCCGTACATGACACCACCGACGGCATTACTCGGCGCGGGGTCGAAGCGGATCTCTTTGTGCTGCGTTTCGACGAGGTGGGCCGCGCCAAAACACGCCAAAACGCGACGAGATCGTGCAGGCGTGGCCACGGGCGGAGCCCACGCTTCAAGGCGCCGTTCCTCGAGGCATACGCCGCGGGCACCGCGCATCGCCCCGAAATCGCGTTCGGCAACGTCGTCGCCGACGTGCTCGAGCGCTGCGACCCGGACTATCGTCGGACGAATTTCTGCGGCCTGGTGCTCGGGTCGAAATGGGCGGAGTGAGCGCGAGCGGCCGGCCGTGTCCGCCGCGCCGCGTCGCTCCGCCGCCGCATCACGCGCGGACGAACGCCAGCAGTTCGTCGTTCAGGCGTTGCGCGTGCGTCAGATACAGCGCGTGCGGCCCGCCCTCGTAGACACTCAGCGTCGCGCGCGGCACGCGCTTCGCGGTCGCGGCGCCCGTCAGCGCGAGCGGCACCGTCTGGTCGTCGTCGCCGTGAATCACGAGCGTCGGCACGTCGAACCGGTCGAGATCCGCCCTGAAATCGGTTTCGGAAAACGCCCCGACGCAATCGAGCGTGCCCTTCAACCCGGCCTGCAACGCCATGAACGTGGTCCAGTCGAGCGCCGCGCGCGAGATCGTCGACGCGGGCCGGTTCGAACCGGTGAACAGCGGCCAGAAGTTTTCGAGGAACGCCGCGCGATCCGCGACGATGCCCGAGCGAATGCCGTCGAACACGGCAACGTCGACACCGTCGGGATGATCGTCGCGGCGCGCGACCAGCGGCGTCACCGCGCCGATCAGCACGGCTTTCGCGATGTGCCGCGTACCGTGCCGGCCGATGTAGCGCGCCACCTCGCCGCCGCCCATCGAAAAGCCGACGAGCGTCACGTCGCGCAGCCCGAGCGTCTCGATCAGCGTCGCGAGATCGTCGGCCAGCGTGTCGTAGTCGTAACCCGTCCACGGCTGGCCGGAGCGGCCGAAGCCGCGCCGGTCGTAGGCGATGCAGCGCATGCCGTGCGACGCGAGATGATGCATCTGGACGTCCCACATGTCCGCATTCAGCGGCCAGCCGTGAATGAACACGACCGGGCGGCCGGCGCCCCAGTCCTTGTAGTGAATCGAAACGCCGTCGCGTGTCGTGAACGTGCTCATGCGGATTCCTCGGTGGTGATCAGGCGGCCGCCGGCCGGTGCCGACGGACGGCGCGCGGGGTGCCGCGTCATGACCGCGACAGCCTGGCGATGAAGCGGTTCAGCTCGGACGTGAGGATCACGTCCCGATAGTTCGCCGGGCGCTTCGCGCCGCGCCATTGCGGCTTGTAGATCGCATCGCCGGCACGGATCGTGATGCCGGTCAGCGCGCAGCGTCCGAGGCCGCGCGACTTGGCGCTGATCCAGCGCTGCTCGTCGTAGCGAAAGCGCGTGGGATCGCTCCACGATATCAGGACCGACGAATCGGTCTGCCGCTCGGCCGCGACGATCGCGCACCGGCGGCGCATGCCGTCGCTCGACGCGGCCGGCACTTCGTCGCGATGGCGACGGCACGCGGCGTCCGGGTCGCGAAGTGGCGGCGGCGCGTGGCGGCGCGCGGCGGCCGACGGGTCGAGCAGCGTCATCACGTGTTCCCAGCGATTGAAGGCGTCCATGGCGGCGTATCCGGGCAAGTGGCGACGGGCCGGATGTCTCGCACCCGCACGCATCGCGATGCGTCATCCGCCGCCGCGAACCGGCAAGATCCGCGACGGGATGACCTGATGCCGACGATAACGGGCCGCCGCTGAAGAGTCTTTACGCCGGGCTTAATTTTTCTGGCGGGTGCGCTCGCGCGGCGCGCGGCGGCCGCGTTCACGACAATTCAGCACGATTTCAGTACGCGCCGCGCGGTCGCGGGATAGCCTCCTGTCGGCGTTCGTTCGTGCCCTTGCGTGCCTGCCGGCGCGCGAACGCGAACGCGCCGGCTGCCCGCGCGAGCGCCGCTCGCGGGCAGATCCGAAACCCTTCAAATCCAACGCGGCACCATTGCACCGCACGTTCAAGGAGTCCTCATGCGTCCCGCAGATCACGACGCCATTCCCTCGGCGCGCCGCCGAGACATGCTGCTGGCCGGCGCGACCGCCGTTGCCGCCGCCGCGCTGCCGGCCGCCGCCGCCGCCGCCCCCAAACACGCCGCTTCCGCCCATCAAGGAGCCCATGCGATGAACACGATCACCACCAAAGACGGTACGCAGATTTACTTCAAGGACTGGGGCAGCGGCCGTCCGGTCGTGTTCTCGCACGGCTGGCCGCTGTGCGCCGATGCGTGGGACGCGCAGATGCTGTTCCTCGTGCAGCACGGCTACCGCGTGATCGCGCACGACCGGCGCGGTCACGGCCGCTCGAGCCAGCCGTCGCAGGGCAACGACATGGACACGTATGCCGACGACCTGGCTGCGCTGATGAATGCGCTCGACCTGCGCGAGGCCACGCTCGTCGGCCATTCCACCGGCGGCGGCGAAGTCGCGCACTACATCGGCCGGCACGGCACGAAGCGCGTGGCGAAGGCCGTGCTGATCGGCGCGGTGCCGCCGCAGATGGTGAAATCGGCGTCGAATCCTGGCGGCCTGCCGATGGACGTGTTCGACGGCATCCGCAAGAACGTCGCCGAGAACCGTTCGCAGTTCTACAAGGATCTCGCGGTGCCGTTCTTCGGCTTCAACCGGCCGAACGTCAAGGTGTCGCAAGGCACGATCGACGCGTTCTGGGCGCAGGGCATGATGGGCGGCGCGTACGGCCAGTACCAGTGCGTCAGGGAATTCTCCGAGGTCGACTACACCGAGGACCTGAAGAAGATCGACGTGCCGACGCTGATCCTGCACGGCGACGACGACCAGATCGTGCCGATCGACGATTCGGCGCGCCTGTCCGCGAAGATCGTGAAGCACGCGCAGCTGAAGGTGATCCCCGGCGGCGCGCACGGGATGTGCGTCGTCAATGCCGACCTGATCAATGCCGAACTGCTCGCGTTCCTGAAGGCGTAAGCGCTGCGGCACGGCGCGCGCGGCCCTGGCGCCGGCGCGCCGTTCAGGAAGATTCAGGAATTTTCAGGCCGACGCGATTCCGTCGCGGGGAGCGCGATCGCTAAGATCGTCGCTGCGCGATGCCGGGGGCTCATGGCGACGGCGCGCGCGCCGGCCTGAGCAGGATGCCGATCAACACCCCCGCGACGGCGAACGCCATCGCGACCCGGAAATTGTCCGCGAGCGCGAGCGTGGTCGCCTGGACCCGGACCGCCCGGTCGAGCAGCGCATAGGTCGCCTGGTCGCCCGTGGCGAAGGTGGCGCCGTGCGACACGAGCGACGCCGCGCCAGCCCGCAGCCGCGCGAGCGTTTGCGGATCAGACAGCGTGACATGCAGACCGACGAGATTCGAATGGGTAGCCTCCATGATGCGCTGGATCACCGCGATCGACGTCGTGCCGAGCTGCCCGCTCAGCAGGCGCGTCGTCTGCACGACGGCGCCGAACGTCAGCGCGTGCTCGGCCGTCACATGCTTGCCGAAGAAGAAGATGACCGACGTGAGCGCCATCGTCTGCCCCAGCGCCTGGAGCAGTTGCGACGGGATGAAGTCCGGCTCGGCCCACGCGGGCGTGAGACGCGCGCCGAGCGCGAACGCGACCGCCACCATCAGGAAACCGGCCACGATCAGCCGGCGCGGATCGACGCGCTGCAGCAGCCACGCGACGCACGGCGCGAACAGCAGTTGCGGAATCGCGATCCAGCGCAGCGTATCGCCGATCTGCAGCGGGCGAAGCCCGTAGGTGCTCGCGAGAAACACCGACGGAATGAAGCTCGTGTTGAGCACGGTGAAGCGCACGAGACCGACGAGCAGGATCAGCAACGCGACGTTGGGCAGCGCGAGGTAGCCGAGATCGAGCCCGGCCTGCCGGGACGTGAGTTCGTGGATCAGGAATGCGGCAATCATCAGGATGCCGATGCACAGCAGCGCGACGATCAGCGGCGACTGGAACCAGAACAGCCGTTCGCCCTGGTCGAGCGCGATGCACAGGCACGCGAACCCGCCGGCGCCGAGCAGCATGCCGCGCGTGTCGATGCCGGACACGAAACGCTTGACCGGCTCGTTCGACAGCGACAGCAACAGGCAGACGATGAACGGCACCGTCAGCAGCGCGTTCTGCCAGAACAGCCAGCGCCAGCTCAGGTGTTCGCTGTACCAGCCTTCGAGCGTCGCGGACAGGTTCAGCGACATCTCGAGGTTCATCGCATACGCGGCGATGCCGAACGGGATCAGCCGCGGCGGCAGCGTGCGGACGACGAACCCGACGGTCAGCGGCACGAACACGCCGGACGCGAAGCCGGCGAGGCTCTGGAACGCGATGAAGGTGCCGAAGTTCGTGCACAGCGGCAGCACGGTTTCGACGACGAGAAACACCGAGGCGCCCGCCAGCAGCACGCGGCGCGTGCCGAACACGAAGGCCGCCGCGATCGCGAGCGGGCCGACGAACATCTGCGACGCGGTGAACGCCGTGTTGATCCACGCGCCTTCGTCGAACCCCACGCCGAGCGCGCCGCGCACGTCGGCGAGCCCGAGCGACGTGATGCGCGACGTCAGCGTCGCGATGATCGCGCCCAGCAGCACGGACGCGATCGCGGCGATCGAGCGAAACGTCGGTATGTCGGCGGCCGGCGCGGCGGCTGGCCCCGGTGTCGCGCCACCGGGGGCGAACGTGGTGTTCATCGTCGAGCGGCTCCCGCATATGAGGCTCGCGCAAGCATAGCGCGATACGAAGAAAGTCGTCCGTACGATGGAGTATCCCGACCATGACCCCGAACCCGCCGGACTCGCCGTCCGTTCCCGCCGCGCGTTCGCGCAAGTGGCCGGTCGTGCTGATCGCCGCCGGCGCGCTGCTGCTCGTCGCGCTGCTGGTCTACGAATACGATGCGCACGAACGCGGCACCGACGACGCGTACGTGACCGGCCATCTGCACGTGATCTCGCCGCGCGTGGCCGGCACGGTCGAGCGCGTGCTGGTGGACGACAACCGGTTCGTGCATGCGGGCGAGCCGCTCGTGCGGCTCGACCCGCGCGATTTCGACGTGCGCGTCGCGCTGCAGCGGGCGCGCGTCGCGCAGGCCCACGCCGATGCGAGCCGCGCGAAGGCGCTGGTCGAGCAGGCCGACGCGACGCGCGTGTCGGCGCATGCGGATGCCGAGAAGGCCGAGCTCGATTACGCGCGGGCCCGCGAGCTGACCCGCGAAACGCCGCGCGGGCTGTCGCAGCAGGAATTCGATGCGGCCAACGCGGCCCGCAAGTCCGCCCGCGCGCGCATCGACGCGGCCGACGCGCAATGGCGCAGCGCGCAGGCCGCGTGGCAGGCGGCGGCCGCCGTGTCGAACCAGAACGACGCCGAATTGCGCGACGCGGAACTCCAGTTGCAATACACGACCGTCGTCGCGCCGTCTGACGGTTATGTCGGCAAGAAGACCGTCGAGACCGGCGAGCACGTCGCGCCCGGCCAGGCGCTGCTCACGCTCGTCGAGCCGCACCCGTGGGTGGTCGCGAACTTCCGCGAAACCCAACTGCGGCACGTGCGCACCGGCGACGCCGTGCAATTGCGCTTCGACGCGCTGCCGGAGCGGACCTTCAGCGGCCACGTCGACAGCCTGTCGCCCGCGACCGGCGGGCAGTTTTCGCTGCTGCCGCCCGACAACGCGACCGGCAACTTCACGAAGGTCACGCAGCGGGTGCCCGTGAAGATCCTGCTCGACGGGCAGGCAGTGACCGAGCCGCGCATCCGGCCCGGCCTGTCGGTCGTCGTCACGCTGCAACCCGAGCGCGCGCAGCCATGATCCGCATCGCCGCCCCGTTCGCCGCCGTGTTCGCGGCCTGCCTGCTGAGCGCATGCACGATCGCGCCGCGGCCGCTTGCGCCCGTAGCGGTCGGACCGGCCCCGTTCCGCCATGCGGATGCGGCGAACCCACCCGCCGCGCCGCTCGCCGAGTGGCCCTCATGGTTCGGCGCGCCGCCGCTCGTCACGCTCGTCGACGCCGCGCTCGCCGGCAATCCCGACCTTCGCGCCGCCGCGGCGCGCGTCGACCAGGCGCAGGCGCTGCTCGGCGTGCGCGAAGCCGCGCTGGCGCCCACCGTCGGTGTCGCGCCGTCGTTCAGCCGCTCGCGCGTGTCGGGCACGGTCGACAACGCATTGCCGAAACGCACGATGCACAACTGGTCGGTGCCGTTCACCGCGAGCTACGAAGTCGATCTGTGGGGCCGCCTGCGCGGCGACGCCGAGATCGGCCGGCAGAACGTGCTGCAGGCCGACGCGGATCGCGCGGCGGTGCGCCTGCGCGTGGCGACCGACGTCGCGGCCGACTACCTGACGCTCCATTTCGTCGAACAGGATCTCGCGACGCTCGCACGCGCGATCGACCTGCGCCGCACCGCGCTCGACGTGATCGCCGCGCGCGTGCGGGCCGGCGCGGCGAGCGATCTCGACGCGCTGCGCGCGTCGGCCGATCTCGATACGGCACGCGCCGATCTCGCGGACAGCCGCCGGCTGCGCGAGAACCTCGTCGACGCGCTCGCCGTGCTGACCGGCGTGTCGCCGACCACATTCGCCGTCGCGCCCACCGCATCGCTCGTGCGCGTGCCGGACGTGCCGCCCGGGCTGCCGTCCGCGCTGCTCGCGCAACGGCCCGACGTCTACGCGGCCGCGCGCCGTGCCGACGCGGCGTCGCTCGAGATCGGCGTCGCCCGCACCGCATGGCTGCCGACGTTGACGCTGACCGCGCAGGGTGGTTTCGCGAGCCGCGATCTCGGCACGTTTCTCGATCGCAACAGTTCGCTGTGGGGGCTCGGCGCGAGCGTCGCCGAAACGCTGTTCGACGGCGGCAAGCGCGACGCCGCGGTGGCCGCCGCGACGGCCGGCGCGGACCTCGCCGACGCGAACTATCGCGCGACCGCGCTCGGCGCGCTGCGCGAGGTTCAGGACGCGCTCAACGACATCGCCGCGCAGAAGGAGCGGATCGCGCGCTACGACAGCGCGGCGCACGCGACCGAGGCGGCCGCGCGGTTGTCGCTGAGCCGTTATGCGCACGGCTACGTCAGCTATCTCGAGGTGATCGACGCGGACCGCGATGCACTGAGCGCGCAACGCCAGCTGATTCACAGCCGCCAGTCGCTCGCCATCGCGACGATCGGCCTGGTGCGCGCGCTGGGCGGCGGATGGACGCCGCCGGCGTCGGCGTCGGCGTCGGCCGGCGACGCACGTCGCGCCGGACGCTTGTGACGCTGCACGAACGCGCGCCGCGCGTTCGCCGGACGGGCGTCAGACGCTTTCATGCCGCTCTTAAGCTTTCCTAACGTTTTTTGCGTTGTTGCACGGTCACCCGCTCAGTCACCCGCTCTGCCACCCGCCCCCGCCGGGCGCACGCCGAGCGCTTCGGCCTGGCGCACGAGATCCGGCAGCGTGCGGACCTGCATCTTCTTCATCACCTGCGCACGATGCACCTTCACCGTGATTTCCTGCAGCCCGAGATTCGCCGCGATCTGCTTGTTCATCAGGCCCGCGATCACCTGGCTCATCACTTCCCGTTCGCGCGGCGTCAACGACGCATAGGCCTGCCGCACCGCATCCAGCGCACGCTCGCGCGCGAGGCGTTCGCCGTCGCGGGCCAGCGCGCGGCCGACGGCATCGAGCATCGTGTCGTCGTCGAACGGTTTCGTCAGGAAATCGAGCGCGCCGCCCTTCATGGCCTTGACGGTGGTGGCCACGTCGCCGTAACCCGTCATGAACAGGATCGGCACGTTCATGCCCGCGCGCACCGCTTCCTCCTGGACGGCGAGCCCGCTCTCGTCGGCCAGGCGCACGTCGAGGATCAGGCAGCTCGGCACGTCGGGCCGCTCGAATGCGAGGAACGCGCGCGACGACGCGAACGTCTCGACGCGAAACCCGGCCGAACGCAACAGTGCGCTCAGCGCGCGCCGCAGCGTTTCGTCGTCGTCGACCACATAGACGATCGGCGCGGGATCGCCCGCGCCCTGGTGACGGTTCGAAGTCATATCCGGCGTGCTCGCCATCGCATTCCTCGTGTAGGCATCCGCTTCATTATCGAATGATAAACCGAGAAAAGTCCGGGCGGACACGCCGACGCGCGCGGCATGACGGCGGACGCGCCGCTCACGCGGGCGGTGTGCCGGATGCGACCTGATCGATCAGGTCGAGCAGGTCGTCCGATGGAAACGGCTTGCGCAGGAACGCGACCGCGCCTTGCGCGAGCGCACGGCGGACCGACTCGTCGTCGCCGTGCGCCGACATCAGGATGACCGGCAGCGCCGCGTTGCGCTGCACCAGCAGGCGCTGGACGTCGAGACCGCCCATCCCTTTCATCTTCAGGTCGAGCAGCACGCACGCCGCGTCGTCCAGCGGGCCGCTCGCGAGAAATTCCTCGCCCGACGCGAACGGCAATGCGGTATGGCCCGCCGATTTCAGCAGGCTGGCAAGACTCTTTCGGACCGACGCATCGTCATCGATGATGCAAACAAGGGCCATGAAATAAAAACCTAAATGGTGTCAATCGAGGTGAGCGCCGTGCGGTTCATGCCGCATCGACAGGCGCCGCCGCTGCGCGCCAGGTCCGCGCAGCCCGGCTGTCACGCCCACGATCCGGCGACCGGCACGGCCGGCGCCGGCTGCAGCGCGTCCGCGTGCGGATCGGCCGCAAACGACGCGCGGCGCGCGTGGAGACGCCCGGCTTCGCCCGATTCCGCCAGTTTCTCGAGCGCATACGCGCGCACGACCTCGAGCAGCGAGTAGCGCTTCGACAGTCCGACCGAATGAACGACCAGCAGCGATTTCGACGCCAGGCTGACGAGACAGTCCAGCACCTCGTCCGCACCCAGTTCGTTGCAGGCGGCCAGCGCGCAGGCCGCGTCGAGCCGGAACGCATCCGGAAACACCGCGAGACGGCACAGCACGGTGCGCTCCATGTCATCGAGCAGCCGATAGCTCCACTCGATGGTGGCCCTGAGTGTCTGCTGGCGCGGGTGCGCCGTGCGCAGGCCGCCGGACAGCGACAGCACCGACTTGTCGAGATCCGCCGCCAGCCCCTGGATGCCGAGCGACGCGACACGGGCCGCGCCGAGCTCGAGCGCGAGCGGCAGGCCGCTCAGGCGGCGGCAGAGGGTTGCGATCGCGTCGAGCGTCTTCGCGTCCGCCGGAAGATCCGTACCCATCGCGCGCGCGCGCGCCAGGAACATCCGGACCGCGCCGCTCGCGACGATGTCGTCGGCGTTCGCACCGGCCGGCGGCAACGACAGCGGCCCGACGCGATAGACCCGCTCGCCCGCCACCCGCAACGGCTCCCGGCTCGTCACGACGAGTATCGCGCCAGGGTTCGCGTCCGCGATCGCTTCGCTCAGGTCGGCCAGTTCGTCGACGTACTGCTCGGCGTTGTCGAACACGAGCACGACGCGCTGCTCGCCGATCGCCTGGACGACGTCGGCGGGACCCGCGCCCGGGCCGCCCGGCAGGTCGAACGCGTCCAGCACCGCGCACGCCAGGGTCGCGTCGGCCCGCAGGCCGGCCAGGTCGACCCGGACCATCTCGATCGCGTGCGCCATCGACCAGGCCGTCGCGACTTCCAGCGCCAGATGCGTCTTGCCGACGCCGCCGGGACCGACCAGCGTGACGAGCGCCTCGCGTTCGAGCAGCCCGTGCAGCTCGGCCGCTTCCTGCTCCCGGCCAATCATCGGACATTTGCGCGGCGTAGCACTCGCGCGGACATTGCCTGCCGAGTCGAACGCGAGCGGCGGGCGATCGCCGTGCGCATGGTCGGCCGGCGGCGCGAGCCGGTAGCCGCGGCCCGATTCGGTCCGGATCCACCCGTGCTTGCCGCCGAACAGCTTGCGCAGCGTCGAGACGTGGACCTGGATGTTGTTCTCGACCACGATCGTGTTCGGCCACACGGCCTGCATGATCTCGTCCTTCGACACGAGCCGGCCGGCCGCCTTCACCAGCAGTTCGAGGATCTCGAACGCCCGGGCGCCGATATACCGGGGCTGCCCGTCGACACAGACTTCGCGGCATTCAAGGGAAACCGTCACCCGTCCGAACGTGTACATGATCCGCACTCGCTTATGCTGCCTGCCACCTCGCGCCGCCTCGCGAGGCGACGCGCTCCTGGGTTGCCCGTCCGGCCATGCCGATGCATGCCGGAAGGCGTGACCGTATCGTAGGTCGCAACCGGCGCCGCGAATATTATCCATAGGTTTAAGTCCGGCCCCGGCCGGCCGCCCGGGCTCAAGGGCGCGGCGGGTACTGCAAAATCCCGCGGGCTGTCGGACAATGCACGGGTCGCGGCCCGAACGCGCGCGACCGAGCCCGGCCGATCCCGCATCGCGAGCCGCTTCCACCTCCTCCACCCAGCCCGCCGCCCCACCGTGAATCAGCCCTTGCGTAACCCGGACGACACGAACCGAATGGATGCCGAATGGCTCGCGCGTGCCCGCCTGTCGAACGTGGTGCGCTCGGGCGACGTCCTGACCTTCGACCTGACCGACCGCGCGACGGGGCGCGTGTGGCCGGCGTGCCAGACCGGCTGGGAATTCGACCAGCGCTGCCGGCAGTTCGAGCAGGAACATGCGTTGAACGGGATCCTGGACCCGGCCTGGGCGCTCTTGCCGGTGGCGCTGATCCGCGCGGCCGACGGCCCGGTGCTCGTTCATCCGCGCCTGGACGTGCGTGCGTTCGACACGCTGACCGACGTCCGGCTGCCGCTCGACGCCTTTCTCGAAACGGCGATCGGCGCCGCCCGCACGCTCGGGGAACTGCATCGGCGCGGCTGGCTGCACGGCGATCTCCAGCCGGCCAGTTTCGTCATCGCAGCGGACGGCACCGTCATGCTCCGCTCGTTCGCCCATGCCCGGGAGCGCGCGACGAAACAGGCGGCGGACCGCACGATGCGCACGGATTTCGCCGCGTACGCCGCGCCGGAAGTCTCGGCAGGCGCGTGCGTCGACGAGCGCGCCGACCTGTACGCGTTCGGCATCACGCTGTTCCGCCTGCTGACGGGCGCGATGCCTTACAAGGCCGCGTCGACGTCCGACTGGGTCCACGCGCACGTCGCGATCAAACCGTCGCCGCCCACGGCGTTTCGCGGCGACGTGCCCGCCATCCTGAACGATCTGATCCTGAAGCTGATCGCCAAGGAACCCGCCGATCGCTACCCGTCCTGTGAAGCGGTGCAGCACGATCTCGAACGGATCCTGCACGACTGGCTCGCCGCGGGGCGCGTCGAGCCCTTCGCGCTCGGCGGCTGCGATCCGTTCGCCGGTCTGCACACGCTCGACCTGCCGGTCGGCCGAGACGTGGAAATTCATCTGCTCGAGGGGATCCTGGAGAGCGTCACGCGCACCGGCGAGTCGGCCCTCGTGCTGGTCGGCGGACCGGCCGGCGTCGGCAAGACCGCGCTCGCCGAACACTTCGTGCGTCATGCGCGCGCCGCGTCGCGCACCGCCTGGTTCGCGTCGGCCACGGTCGACCGGTTCCAGCCCGCGCGGCCGTATGCGCCCGTGCTGCAGGCGCTGCGCACGCTGTTCGGCAGTGCGCTGGCGAGGCGCGACGACGAAATCGCGGCGATCGCCGCGCGGCTGCGCGACTGCGTGGGTCGGCAGGCCAGTCTTCTTGCGGCGATCTTCCCGGAAACCGGGTGGCTGCTCGACGTCGAGCCCGTCGCGTTCGACCCTACCGATGCGATTCCCGAATTCCATCTGTGCCAGATCGTCGTGAATGCATTCCGCGCGTTCGCGGCGCCGGGCGAGCCGCTCGTCATGACACTGGACGACATCCAGTGGGCCGACGAAGCGACGCTCGCGTTCCTCGCATCGATCGCGCTCGATCCGCCGGCCCATGTCTGCATCGTCGCCAGCTATCGGAGCGGGCCGCCGCATGACGACGCGCCGGCGTTCCGGCACCTGCGCGAGCAGCTCGATCGCGCCCGCGTCGCGTCGCTGACGCTGGCACCGCTCGATACGCCCGACGTCACGCGGATGCTCGCCGGCATGCTCGGCGAGGCGCCGGCCCGCTTGTCCGGGCTCGGCGACATCGTTCATCGCAGGACGGGCGGCAATCCGTTCTACATCCAGCAGCTGCTGCGCACGCTGATCGACGAGCAGCTGCTCGGCTACGATCCGGTGCGGCAAGCGTGGCAATGGAATGCGGACGACATCGAGGCGCGCCACGAGACCGAGAACGTCGTGAGCCTGCTCGCGGTCCGGATGCAGCGCTTGCCGCACGAAACGAGAACGCTGCTGGCGCTGATGGCCTGTATCGGCATCGACATCGACGAAGCGCTGTTGCGCGCGGCCGCCGACAAAACGCTGGCCGAACTCCGCTTCTGGCTGGACCCGGCGCGCCGGATGGGTCTCGTGTCGCTCTCCGGCGACCGCTGGCGCTTCGCTCACGACCGCATCCTCGAGGCCGTCTACGCACTCACGGGGCGCCCGGAGCGCGCGCTGCGCCACGCCCGGATCGCCGCCGCGATGCTCGCGCGCGCGAACCCGCCGTCACCCGACTCCTTGCTGGCGCTCGCCGCCCAGATCGAACTGGCGCAAGGCGTGCCGCTCGACGACACGCTCGCGCTCGCATACGCGGGTGCGCTCGCCGACGCCGCGGAGGCCGCGGCCACGGCCGCCGCGCGCGATCGTGCGTTGTCGTTTCTTGCGTCGGCGCAATCGCTGCTCGGCCCGCATGCCTGGTCGCAACACTACGGCCTCGCCAGCCGGATCGGCATCCTGCGCAGCGGCCTGCTGCTCGCGACCGGCGAAACCGCACAGGCGTCCGACGCGATCGACACGCTCATGGCACGTACGCGCACGCCCGCCGACCGCGCCGAGGCGCATCGGCTGAAGGCCGCGCAGCTCACGGTGGAGGCGCACTACCGGCAAGCGATCGACGTCGCGCTGGCCGGGCTGGCGCTGCTCGGCGTCGAACTGCCCGCCGAGCCGGTCGAGGCCGATCTCGCGGCGGCCTGCGATGCGGTGCGCGCGGCGCTCGACGGCCGCGCCATCGCCGACCTGGTCGACCTGCCCGTGATGACCGACACGCGCGTGGAAGCCACGATGGCACTGCTGACCGCGCTCGAAGCCGCGATGTTCTATCCGAGCGGCGGGTTGATGCTGCTGCATTTCGCGACGATGGTGCGGCTGACGCTGCGCCACGGCGTCACCGCCGCGTCGGTGCAGGGGCTCGCGTGGTACGGCGTGAGCATCGCGGAGCACCACGGCGCGTATGAAGACGGCTTCGAATTCGCCAGGGTCGCGCTCGCGCTGGTCGATCGCCACGGCTTCGAGCGCTATCGCTCCGCCACGCTGATCGCGCTCGACCAGGTGAGCGTCTGGACCCAGCCGCTGTCCTATGCACTCGAACGCGCACGCGATGCGAAAGCCGCGGGCAATGCGAGCGCCGAGCTGCGATGGATGTGCTACAGCTGCAATCACATCGTCAGCGATCTGTTGTCGATGGGCGAGGCGCTGCCCGCGATCCGCGCCGAAATCGACCCGCTGCTGGAGATCGCGCGTGGCGCGCACTACGACGACATCACCGACCTCGTCTCCACACAATCCGAATTCATCGATGCGCTGCAGTTCGGCCAGGACCGGCTGATCGGCAGCTGGCGTGCCCGTGCGTCATCGCGGACCCCGATGTCGGTCCTGGCGTTCTGGACCGACGTGCTCGCCGGCCAGGCGGCCTTCATCTTCGGCGACGCCGCGACGGCGCGCGCATCGCTCGATGCGGCTACGTCGAGTGCATGGTCGACGCCCGCGCACATCATGCTTGCCGATTTCCACCTGTTCAGCGTGCTGGCCGGGATCGCATGCGACGACGGCGCAACGCCGCCCGAACGCATGCTCGAACGCTTCGCGCCCCAGCGCGCCCGCTTCGCGGTGTGGAGCGAGCGAAATCCCGGAACGTTTCTCAACAAGCTCGCGCTGATCGATGCCGAGTTCGCGTGCGTGCGCGGCGAGCACGTGGTCGCGATGCAGCAGTACGAAACATCGGCCAGCCTCGCGGCGGAACACGGCTTCGTGCACGAACAGGCGCTCGCGCACGAGCGGGCCGCGCAGCATGCCGCGTCGCTCGGGCTCGGCGGCCAGGCCCGTCATCAGTTGCGGCTCGCCCATGCGTGCTACCGGCGCTGGGGCGCGACCGGCAAGACGCGGGCGATGGAAGCGCAGCATCCGTTCCTCGTGATGGATCCGTCGCCGGGCGGCCCGGCCGCGCCCGCGCGCGAAGATCTCGATTTCGCGCTCGCGATGCGCGCCGCCCATTCGTTATCCGAAGAAATCGTGCTCGGGCGCCTGATCCAGACGCTGATGCGCAACATGCTCGTGTATGCCGGCGCGCGCCATGGCCTGCTGCTGCTCACCCGGCACGACCGGCTGACCATCGAGGCGGTGGCGCGCATCGCGGGCAGCGACGTGATCGTCGATATCGCCCGCAGCGAACCCACCGAACAGGATGTGCCGCTGTCGATCCTGAACACCGTCGCGCGCACGCGAAAGCCGATCGTGCTCGCGAATGCGCAGCGCGACGGCGTGCCCGATCACGTCGACAGCCTGCGCGCGCACCCGACGCGCTCGCTGTTCTGCCTGCCGCTGTTGAAACAGGGCGCGCTGGTCGGCGTGCTTTATCTCGAGAATGCACTGAGCAACGGCGTGTTCTCGCCGCGGCGCATCGCGATGCTGGAAGTGCTCGCGCCGCAGGCCGCCAACGCGCTCGAATCCGCGCGGCTCTACGCGGAACTGATCGACGAGAACGCGCGCCGGGTCGAGACCGAGGCCGCGCTGCGGCACGCGCGCACCGAGCTCGCGCGCACCGCGCACATGACGGTGATGGGCGAACTCGCCGCATCGATCGCGCACGAGATCAATCAGCCGCTGACGAGCATCGTGTCGAGCGCCGGCGCGGGCATGCGCTGGTTGCGCGGCCCGCAACCCGATCTCGGCGAGGCGCTCGCGAGCCTGGACGACATCCGTGCATCCGGCGTGCGCGCGGCCGACATCGTCCGCGCGTTGCGATCGCTCGCGCGCCAAACGCCGCCCGCGCTGGCGCCGGTCGCGATCGACGACCTGATTCGCGACATGCTGCGTCTCACCGAGACGGAAATCGACGCGAAGCAGGTGGTGCTGCGCACCGAACTGCACTGCGACGGCATCTGCGCGATGGCCGACCGCACCCAGATCCAGCAGGTGATCCTCAACCTCGTCACCAATGCACTCGACGCAATGGACGGACTCGTCACGCAGCGCGAATTCGAAATCGCGTCGCAGGTCAGCGACGGCCATGCGGTGGTCCGCATCGCCGATCGCGGCGCCGGCATCGCTGCGGACATCGCCAACC
This sequence comes from Burkholderia sp. Bp9099, assembly GCF_003857805.1. Lineage (NCBI taxonomy): Bacteria > Pseudomonadati > Pseudomonadota > Betaproteobacteria > Burkholderiales > Burkholderiaceae > Burkholderia > Burkholderia sp. Bp9099. The sequence goes on along the minus strand of NZ_QTPU01000046.1, from coordinate 27,119 downwards.
GGATCTTCGATCCGTTCTTCACGACGAAATCGCACGGCATGGGAATGGGACTCGCGATCTGCCGCTCGATCATCGAGGCGCATGGCGGCACGCTCGAAGCGGCGCCGCGCGACGGGCACGGTACCGTGATGACGTTCCGGCTGCCGGTGTCGACGCGCGGCTGATACCGGCGGCCAACGCATCGCGGCGCCAGCGCCGCACGGCTCAGGCTGCGCCCTGCCGCTGCGCATCCTCGCTCAGGAAGCGGTGGACGAAGGTCACGGCCATCGCCCCTTCGCCGACCGCCGACGCCACCCGCTTGACCGAGCCCGACCGGACGTCGCCCGCCGCGAACGAACCCGGCACGCTCGTTTCGAGATAGTAGGGCCGGCGCTCGAGCGGCCACACGCGCCCGAATGCAGGACAGTCGTAGAGGTCGCTGCCCGTGACCAGGTAGCCGCTCTCGTTGCGAATGATGTTCGTGTCCCTCGCCCATTCGGTGTTCGGCGCACCACCGATGCAGACGAACAGGTGCGTGGCCGGCAGCACTTCCCGCGCGCCGTCTTCCGTGCGCAGCACGATCACCTCGAGCCGGCCGTCGCCCTGCAACGCGTCGACGGTCGTGCCGTAGCGGACGGTCACGTTCGGCATGCGCTCGATCCGGTCGATCAGGTAGCGCGACAGCGTTGCCGCGAGCGATGCGCCGCGCACGACCATCGTGACTTCACGCGCGTGCCGTGCGAAGTTCATCACCGCCTGCCCGGCCGAATTTCCGCCGCCGACGATGAACACGTGCTTGCCCTCGCACATCGGCGCCTCGCTCGATCCCGCGCCATAGAACAGGCCCGCGTTGAGAAAGCGCTGTTCGTCCGGCAGACCGAGGCTGCGGTATTCGATGCCGGTCGCGCAGATATTTGCGCGCGCGGTCAGAATCGAGCCGTCGGCCAGGTCGACGCGAATCTTGCCGTCGACGAACGTCGCATGCACGCCCTCGCGCATCATCAGCAGCTCGACGCCGAACTTGACCGCCTGCTGGCGCGCACGCTCGGCCAGCTCGGCGCCCGGTATGCCGTCCGGGAATCCCATGTAGTTCTCGATCAGCGAACTCGTCCCCGCCTGTCCACCGACCGCATCGCGCTCGATCACGACGGCCCGCAACCCTTCCGATGCCGCGTAGACGGCAGCCGACAGGCCCGCCGGGCCGGCACCGTAGATCGACAGGTCATACTCGATGAAGCGCGGCCGCGCGACCCAGCCGAGCTTGGCGGCGATCTCCGGCAGCGTCGGCTGGTACATGCACGTTCCGTCCGGAAAGACGACGACCGGCAACCGGACATCGCGCAGCGGCGCGATGCCCAGCTCGCGCACGCAGTCGGTGTCGGACGTCAGTTCGCACCACGCGTACTCGACCACGCCGCGCTTCAGGAAATCGCGAATTGCGTAGGCTTCCCTGCTGTTCGGCAAACCGATTACCCTGACATGCTGAGACTGCGTCATGAAGCCCTCCCGGCGACCGCACCGCGACATTGCACCCCGGCCGCACTTGCGACTGTACGTCGTCGTCGCCATCGCGCCGCGACGTTTAATAAGAATTAAGGTCCGCTCGCGCCACGACCGTCCACAATGAATCCTGTCCGCCTCCGCTTGCAGCTTCGTGCCGGCCGCGCTGCGAGCGCTCTGCGGCGCCGGCATCGGAGCGAAAGATGGCCACCACCTGCAGTCACCTCGGCGAAGCGCGCGTCCTGCACACCGACAAGGACTACTGCGAGGAATGCGTGAAGTCCGGCAGCCGGTGGGTGCATCTGCGCCTGTGCCTGAGCTGCGGGCAAGTCGGTTGTTGCGACTCGTCGCCGAATCGCCACGCGAGCCGGCATTTCCACGAAACCGGCCATCCGCTCGCCCGTTCGATCGAGCCGGGCGAGCGCTGGGTATGGTGCTACGCGGACGAAGTCATGGCCGGCGAAATCGCGTCGTAGCGCATCGCGCGCCGGCATCCGGCACCCATTTCCACTGCGGGTAAACACCGCTCGATCGCGGCTTTGTCCTGCCGATCTTTTCCACTAGAATTTATCGAACGATAACTTATCGACTGATAAACACGAGGTGTCCCATGCCTGTATCCAGACTTGCGCACTACTCGATCCGCACGCTCGATCTCGAGAAATCGTGCCGGTTCTATGAACGCGTGCTCGGCTTCAAACGCGGCTATCGTCCGCCGTTCGACTTTCCCGGCGCATGGCTCTACAAGGGCGGCGACGAAGCCGATTACGGCACCGTGCACATCATCGGCGTCGATCCGTCCAATCCGGACGGCCTTGCCGCCTATCTCGGCGACAAGCCGCTGCCGGCCGCCGGCACCGGCACCGTCGACCACATCGCGTTCCTCGCGACCGGCGTCGAGGCGACGTGGCGCACGCTGCGCGCCGAGAACATCCCGTGGCGCGACCGCACGGTGCCCAGCCTCGGCCTGCACCAGGTCTTCATCGAGGATCCGTCCGGCGTGACGATCGAACTCAACTTCCCTGCCGCTGAGGTTGAGGGCCTCGCGCTTCCCGACGCGGCCGCATCGGCCGGCGCATCCACCGGAGACTGACATGAACAACATCACTGCAAGCAAACGCAAGGCCGCCATCGTCGGCGGTTCGCTGGGCGGGCTGTTCGCAGCCAACCTCCTGCTGCGCAACGGCTGGGACGTCGACGTGTACGAACGCGTGCCCGAGGCGCTGTCGGGCCGTGGTGCCGGCATCGTCACGCATCCGGAACTGTTCGACGTGATGCTCGCCGCGGGCGTGCGCATCGACGCGTCGATCGGCGTCAAGGTCGAGTCGCGCATCACGCTGTCGCAGGACGGAGCCGTGGAATCGGAACGGCGCTTGCCACAGACGCTCACCGCGTGGAGCAAGATGTACCACGTGCTGCGTGCGGCGCTGCCCGATCAGCACTATCACGCGGGCGCCGTCGTGACCGACGTCGCGGACGGGCCGGAGCACGCGTCTATCACGCTGTCCGATGGCTCGGTCGTGCATGCCGATCTCGTCATTGCCGCCGACGGGTTCCGCTCCGCGATTCGCGAGCGGCTGCTGCCGGACGCGCAGTTGCAATACGCGGGCTATGTCGCATGGCGCGGGCTGGTCGACGAAGCCGCGCTGTCGGAAGCGACCCACGCGAGCCTGTTCGACAAGTTCGCGTTCGGCTTGCCGCCGCACGAACAGATCCTCGGCTACCCGGTCGCCGGCCAGGGCAACAGCACGCAACCCGGCGAGCGCCGCTACAACTTCGTCTGGTATCGCGCGACGCGCGAAGACACCGACCTGCCGAACCTGCTGACCGACGAGACCGGCAAGCTGTGGGCCGGCGGCATTCCGCCGACGCTGATCCGGCGCGACGTCCTCGCAGATCTCGAGGACGCGGCCCACGCGCTGCTCGCGCCGCAGTTCGCGGAAGTCGTCGCACGCGCGACGCAGCCGCTGTTCCAGCCGATCTACGACCTCGAAGTGCCGCGCATGGCGTTCGGCCGGATCGCGCTGCTCGGCGATGCCGCGTTCGTCGCGCGGCCGCATTGCGGAATGGGCGTCACGAAGGCGGCCGGCGATGCGCTCGCGCTCGTCGCGTCGCTCGCCACGCGCGCCGACACGCTCGACGCGCTGTGCGAATACAGCGAGACGCGCACCGCCTTCGGCGTCGCGATCGTGCAGCACGCGCGCCATCTCGGCGCGTACATGCAGGCACAAGTGAAGAACGACACCGAGCGCGCAATGGCCGAGCGCTATCGCACGCCGGAAGTCGTGATGCGGGAAACCGCGGTGCCGCCGCATTTCTGAGCCGCATTTCCGAGCCGGGCACGGGCGGGCGCCGCGCACGAGACGCGCGACGCCCGACGCCCGGCCGCGACATTCGATCCATCGAGGAGACACCGTGAACCACCCGCTTCCGGCCACCGCCGGCACCGCGCCCGCGCATGACTCGCCGGCGCAGGCCGCCCATCCGCTGCTGCGCGACGCCCGTTTTCGCGCGCTCGTCAGGCGCAGAAGGCTGCTCGCCTGGTCGCTGACGCTCGTCATGCTCACCCTCTATTTCGCGTTCATCCTGACGCTCGCGTTTTCGCCGGCGCTGCTCGGCCAGCCGATCGTGCCGGGCCGGCCGACGCCGTGGGGCATCCCGGTCGGCTTCGGCATGTTCGTCGTCACGTTCGCGCTCGTCGCGCTGTACGTATTCCAGGCCAATTCGGTCCACGACGCGCTCGTCGCGTCCCTTCGTCACGGAGACACGCCATGAAACGCCTGCTTCTCGCCGCGATCGCCGCCGCCGGCACGGCACCGGCGTTCGCGGCCGGCCCCGCGGCGATCGCACACGGGCACAACCCGGTCGCGATCGGCATGTTCCTGCTGTTCGTCGCGTCGACGCTCGTCATCACGCGCTGGGCCGCGCGCAAGAATCACAGCGTGGCCGACCATTACGCGGCCGGCGGCCGGATCACCGCGTTCCAGAACGGCTGGGCGATCGCCGGCGACTACATGTCCGCGGCATCCCTGCTCGGCATTTCCGCGCTGGTGTTCACGAGCGGCTACGACGGCCTGATCTATTCGGTCGGCTTTCTCGCGAGCTGGCCGATCATCCTGTTCCTGATCGCCGAGCCGCTGCGCAACCTCGGCAAGTACACGCTCGCCGACGTCGTGTCCTATCGCCTGCGGCAACGGCCGATCCGCGCGTTCGCGGCGTCGAGCTCGATCGTCATCGTGCTGCTGTATCTCGTGTCGCAGATGGTCGGCGCGGGCAAGCTGGTCGAGCTGCTGTTCGGTCTCGACTACACGGTCGCGGTGCTCGTCGTCGGCGTGCTGATGGTCGTCTACGTATTCTTCGGCGGGATGCTCGCGACCACCTGGATCCAGATCATCAAGGCCGTGCTGCTGCTCGCCGGCGCGGCGTTCATGGCGTTCATGGTGCTCGGCCGTTTCGGCTTCAGCCTCGACGCACTGTTCGCGCAGGCAGTCAGCGTGCATCCGAAGCATGCGGCGATCCTGCGTCCGGGCGGCCTGGTCTCCGATCCGGTCTCCGCCGTGTCGCTCGGCCTCGCGCTGATCTTCGGCACGGCGGGCCTTCCGCACATCCTGATGCGCTTCTTCACGGTCGGCGACGTCAAGGCTGCCCGCAAGAGCATCCTCCATGCGACCGGCATCGTCGGCGTCGGCTACGTGCTGATCGTGATCATCGGCTTCGGCACCATCGCGCTCGTCGCGCCGGACCCGCATTACCACGACGCGTCCGGCGCCGTGACGGGCGGCGCGAACATGGTGGCGATCCACCTCGCGCACGCGGTCGGCGGCAACGTGTTCCTCGGCTTCATCTGCGCGGTCGCGTTCTCGACCATCCTCGCCGTGGTCGCCGGACTCACGCTCGCGGGATCGTCGGCGATCTCGCACGATCTCTACGCGAACGTGCTGCGCCGCGGACGCGCATCCGACCAGGAGGAAATGCGCGTGGCGCGCGCGACGACCGTGGTGCTCGGCGTGCTCGCGATCCTGCTCGGCATCGCGTTCGAGAAGCAGAACATCGCGTTCATCGTCAGCCTCACGTTCTCGATCGCGGCGAGCTCGAACTTTCCGGTGCTGCTGCTCTCGATCTACTGGCGCGGGCTCACGACGCGCGGCGCGGTGCTCGGCGGCCTGCTCGGGCTCGCCACCGCCGTCACGCTCACGGTGCTGAGCCCGACCGTGTGGGTGACGGTGCTCGGTCATGCGCATGCGGTCTATCCGTACGAATACCCGGCACTGTTCTCGATGGCGGCGGCGTTCGCCGGCGTCGTCCTGTTCTCCGTCACCGATCGCTCGGCCCGCGCGCGACACGAGCGTGCGCAGTTCGACACCCAGCTCGTCGCGTGCGAAATGGGCACCACAACGGGCACCACACAACGCGGCTGAGCCGCACGATTCGAAGAGCCGACATCCTCATGAGACATCCCACGTTGACCTGCACCTGCTGCCCGCCGCCGGCCCGGCGACGCCTGCTCGGCACGTTCGCCGCGCTCGCCGGCACGGCCTTGGCCGGCCGTTCGGCACCGGCTGCCGCAACCGCGAGCACGCCGGCCGCATCGGCCACCGCGCCGCTGCAGCGGCCGCGCGCGATCGACATCCACGCGCACTACTATCCGGAAAGCTTCTGCAATCTGGTCGGCGGCGAAGGCAAGCGCTTCGGCGGGTCGTTCACGTGCGACGACGCGTCGTTCACGTTCCGCACGCCCGCCGGCGGCCTCGGCCCGCTGCCGATGAAGTTCATCGACGTCGATGCCCGGCTCACGGACATGGATGCGTCCGGCGTCGACGTCCAGGCGCTGTCGCTCAGCGTGCCGATGGCGTACTGGGCCGACCGGCCGTTCAATGCGAAGCTCGCGCGCGACTGGAACTCGGCCGCGTCGCGCGTCTACGAGCGGCATCCGACGCGCTTCGTCGTACTCGCGACGCTGCCGATGCTGAACGCGACCGACGCGATCGACGAACTCGAGCGCGCCGCGCAGCTGCCGGGCGTGCGCGGCGTGTACATGGGCACCAACATCGACAATCGCGATCTCGACGACCCGCTGTTCGCACCCGTCTTCGCGCGCATCGCGCAACTGAACCTGCCGGTGTTCCTGCATCCGCAGCAAACGGTCGGCGGCGCACGGCTCGGTGACTTCTATCTGAGCAACCTGCTCGGCAATCCGTTCGACACGGCGATCGCGGCCGCGCACCTGATCCTCGGTGGCGTGCTCGATCGCCATCCGGACCTGCACTTTACGCTGCCGCATGCCGGCGGCGCGTTGCCGATCGTCGCGGGGCGCCTCGACGCGGGCTGGACCGTGCGCCCCGAAACGCGCCGGCTCGCGCAGAAGCCCAGCAGCTATCTGCGGCGCTTCAGCTACGACACGGTGTCCCACTCCGGGCCGGTGCTGGACTTCCTGATCGCGAACGTCGGCATCGACCGGCTCGTACTCGGCAGCGACTACTGCTTCGACATGGGTTACGAACAACCGGTCCGCTTTCTCGACCGGCTCGACCTGAGCGCGGCCCAGCGCGCGCTGATACTCGGCGGCAATGCGGGAAAGCTGCTGCGGATCTAGCGCGATCGGGCCGCCATGTCGCGCTCGCGCGACGACGCTTGCACGATCGGCGCAGCCCGCCGGTCGACATGCCATCATCCGGCGAGCCGTCGGCACGCCGCGCAGCCGGACCGCCATGCCGCTTTTCCAACAAGGAACCACGCAGAATGAAGATAGTCATTGCCGGCGGGTCGATCGCCGGTCTCGCGACCGCGCTGACGCTCGATTGCATCGGTCACGACGTGACGGTCTACGAGCGCTCGCCGTCCCCGCTGCGCGGCCAGGGCGGCGGCGTGGCCGTGCTGCGCCGGATGATGGCGTTTCTCGAACAGCATGGCCGTCATTGCCGGCAGATGATCAGCGTGCCGACGCGTCGGCGTCGCTGGATCGAGCGCGACGGCAGCGTCACGCGGGACGAACCCGAAATGCTGCCGTTCTCGTCGTGGGACGCCGTCTACCGGTCGCTGTGCGACACGCTGCCGCGCGGACGCATCCGCTATGGCCGCGCGGTCAGCGGCTTCGAGCAGGATGCCGGCGGGGTCGACGTGCACCTGGGCGACGAACGCATCCGCGCGGACGTGCTGATCGCCGCCGACGGCGCGGGCTCGAGCCTGCGCACGCGCCTGTTTCCCGGCCATGCGCCGTCGTTTGCCGGCTACCTCGCGTGGCGCGGCATCGTCGACGAAGCCGGCTTCGAGCCCGCCGCGATCGCGCCGCTGATCGAGAACATGACGCGTCACAAGGCGCCGGGCGAACTGTTCATGGCGTTCCTGATTCCGGCGCTCGACGGCTCGCTCGTGCCGGGCACGCGCCGCTTCAACTGGCTGTGGTATCGCAACGAAGCCGATCGCGCCGCGCTGCGCCGCCACCTGACCGACCGGAACGGCAACGTCCATCATGCGTCCGTGCACCCCGGCATGCTTGCCGACGAGACCGTTGCGTCGCTGCGGCAACTGGCGCAAGAGCGCTTGCCGGCATCGCTGTCGCAGCTGGTGCTCGCGACACGCGCGCCATTCAACCAGGCGATCTTCGACGTGCTGAGCCCCGCCTTCGCCGACGGTCGCGTCGCACTGGTCGGCGATGCGGCCTGCACCGTGCGCCCGCACACGGCATCCGGCACATCGAAGGCGGCGGGCGATGCCGTGTCGCTCGCGCAAGCGCTGCCGGCCGACGCGTCCGATGTCGTCGAGCGGCTCGCGCAATGGTCGGCGCGGCGGCGCGAGGAAGTGACCGCGTTGCTCGAGAAAGGGCCGCAACTCGCCGCATCGTTCGGCCTCGGCTCGCCGCGCTGAGGTCATTGCATGATGTTCCGTGTTCCCTTTCTGATTCGTTATCCTGACGTTGTGGCATCGGCGGCCGCGTTCTTCGACGGAACCCGCCCGGTTGATGCCGCACGGCGCGGCCATTGCTGCGCCGGCCTGTTTTGCCACGCGCATCATTCGACCCGCGCACGGCTGCAAGAAAGTGGTCGCCGCCGGCAGGGACGAAGGTGGGCGACTTCACGTTCGTGCTGCTCGCGCCGGCGCTGGCGCCGCTCGCGCGCAAGTCACGGCCGGCGTGTGCGCGTGCGCCGCCCGTCACCGTTCAGAACGATTCAGCGCGGCTTCAGGAATTGCCGCCGACGCCAGCGTAGACTGCCTCCATCAATCGCCGCGCGGCCTCTGGCCCGCGCGCCCCACCCCAGGAGTGACGACATGATTGCCGCCGCGAATCGCTGCGGCCGGACAGGCCTCGCATGGCCGGATCGATCGGCGATGCCGCATCGCCATCCGGCGGCCCCGGCTGCGACATCCACCGCCGGCACGCGCTGTCCAGGCCGCGCACACCGGCCCGCGCGCTACGCCACACCGGTGCGCGCCGCAGCGGGCAACCGGCCTGGCCGGCGTCCGTTCCCGTGCCACGCCGATTGCATGACGCCGGATGAACCGGTTCGCGCGGAGTACGCATGAAGCACAAAAGACTCTGGTTCGGCGCGGCGGTTGTCGCGGTCGTCGGTCTCGCGGTCGCGATCGGCATCATGGTCCGGCCGTCGATCGCGCCGGTCGATCCGCCCGCGCGCACGTCTTTCGATCCGCAGCTCGTGCGCGCGGGCGCACGCGTCGTCGCGCTCGGCGACTGCGTCGTGTGCCACACCGCGAAGGACGGCAAGCCGTTCGCCGGCGGCCTGCCGCTCGCGACGCCGTTCGGCACGATCTACGCGACCAACATCACGCCGGATGCCGACACGGGCATCGGCCGCTGGTCGCAGGCCGCGTTCGCGCGGGCGCTGCGCAGCGGCATCGCCCGCGACGGCCATCCGCTCTACCCGGCGTTTCCGTACATCCATTTCACGCGGATGTCCGACCAGGACATCGAGGCCGCATACGCGTACCTGATGACGCGCGAACCGGTGCAGACGAAGACGCCGGCGAACGACCTGATCTTCCCGCTCAACTTCCGGCCGCTGGTCGCGTTCTGGAACGTGCTGTTCCTGCGCGAGGGCGCGTACCAGCCCGATCCGTCGCAATCCGCGCAATGGAATCGCGGCAAGATGCTCGTCGACGGCCTCGGGCACTGCGCGTCCTGCCATTCGCCGCTGAACGCGATCGGCGGCGAACAGGCCGGCAAGGCGTTCGACGGCGGCATCGTCGACGGCTGGGACGCGCCGCCGCTCAACACGCTCGGCAACGCGGCCCGGCCGTGGACGCAAGCGCAACTGGTCACGTACTTGCGCACCGGCCGCGCGAGCGAGCACGGCGCGGCTGCCGGACCGATGCTGCCGGTCACGCGCGATCTCGCGACGGTGCCGGCGGAAGACGTCGAGGCGATCGCCGCGTACATCCTGTCCATCCAGAAGCCTGCCGCCGCGCGTCCCGCAACGACGGCCGCCACGGAACACGGCCCGACGACGCCGGCCGCGCAGCGCGGCGCCGTACTGTTCCAGGCGTCGTGCGCGCAGTGTCACGGGCCGGTCTCGCCGATGCAGTCGATCGGGGAGCGGCCGACGCTCGCGTTCAGCACGGCCATCCATGCCGACACGCCGCGCAACGCGATCCAGATGATGTTCAACGGCATCGGCTGGCATGGCGAGGACACGCTGAACTACATGCCGTCCTACCTCGACCAGTACGACGACGCGCAGATCGCGGATCTCGCCGCCTACCTGCGCGAGACGTATTCCGATCGCCCCGCATGGAGCGGCATCGACACCCTAGCCGCGAAGCTCAGAAAGGAGGACCGCGCACCATGATCGCCCTCACCGTGAACGGCGTGCGGCACACGCTCGACATCGATCCGTCGACGCCGCTGCTGTACGCGCTGCGCAACGACCTGCACCTGCACGGCGCGAAATTCGGCTGCGGCCTCGGGCAATGCGGCGCATGTACCGTGATCGTCGACGACAAGCCGATGTTCTCGTGCCTGATTCCGGTCGCCGCGCTCGGCGAGCGCCGCGTCAGAACCGTCGAAAGCCTCGGCACGGCCGACCATCCGGGCAAGCTTCAACAGGCGTTCATCGACCACCAGGCGGCGCAGTGCGGCTACTGCATCGCGGGCATGATCATGCGCGCGCAGGCGCTGCTCGAACGCAACCCGAAACCGACCGAACGCGAGCTGCGCACCCACATGGAACCGAACCTGTGCCGTTGCGGCACCCACATGCGGATCCTGGCCGCCGTGCGCCAGGTCGCGGGCCTGCCGGAGCCGGAACCGTCCGCCGCGCCGGTCATGATCAGCAAGGGAATCTGATGAACGCACCCGACGACATCGACGAAGGCCGCCGGCACTTCATGGTCTCCGGCGCGCTCTTCGTCGCGTTCAGCCTCGCGCCGGCCGCGCGCGCGGCCGCCGAAGTCGTGATCGCGGACGAAGGCGCCGCCGTCCACGTCGCCAAGGCCACCGAAACGCTGGCCGGCAGCCTCAAGACCAACCCGCTGCTCGACGCGTGGATCAAGATCGCGCCCGACGGCAAGGTCACCGTGTTTACCGGCAAGGTCGAGCTCGGCACCGGCGTGCGCACCGCGTTGCTGCAAGTGGCCGCCGAGGAGCTGAACATGAAGCCCTCGCTGATCACGTTCCTGACCGCCGACACCGGCGCGTCGCCGGACGAGGGCCTGACGGCCGGCAGCCACACGATGGCGGACAGCGGCTCCGCGCTGCTGAACGCCGCCGCGCAGGTGCGCGGGCTGCTGGTCGACGGCGCGGCGAAGCAGTTCGGCGTCGATCCGCGCACGCTCACCGTCGCCGATGCCGTCATCAAGGCGCCGGACGGCCGCACGATGCGCTACGGCGACGCGGTGCGCACCGTCGACCTGCACCGCAACGCGACGCCGACCTCGCCGCTGAAGCCCCCGGCCACGTTCACCGTGATCGGCACGTCGCTGCCGCGCGTCGACATCCCGAACAAGGTCACGGGCGGCGTCAGCTACGTGCAGGACATGGAACTGCCGGGCATGCTGCACGCGCGCGTCGTGATGCCGCCGGTGTACGACGCGGCACTGCAGTCGTTCGACGAAGCCGCGATCCTGAAGATGCCGGGCGTCGTGCGGATCGTGCGCAACGGCAGCATGCTCGCGGTCGTCACGCACGGCGAATGGCAGGCGGTCGTCGCGCAGCGCGCGCTGGCCGCAAGCTGCCGCTGGTCCGGCGGCCGCGCGCTGCCCGATCGCGCGACGGTCCACGCGGAGCTCAAGCGGATCGCGACCCAGCGCATCGAAATCGCCAACACGCATGCGCCCACCGCGCCTGCGACGAAGACGCTGTCCGCCACGTTCCTGAAGAACTACCTGCTGCACGGCTCGATCGGGCCGTCGTGTTCGGTCGCGCATCTCGAGAACGGCACGCTGACGGTGTGGACCCACTCGCAGGGCGTCTACCCGCTGCGCGACGCCCTCGCCGAGATGCTGTCGCTGCCGAAGGCGAGCGTGCGCTGCATTCACACCGAGGGTTCCGGCTGCTACGGGCACAACGGCGCGGACGATGCGGCCGCGCATGCGGCGCTGATCGCGGCGGCGATGCCCGGCAAGCCGATCCGCGTGCAATGGATGCGCGAGCAGGAACATACGTGGGACCACTTCACGCCGGCGATGGTCACCGAGCTCAGCGCGTCGCTCGACGCGGGCGGTCGCATCGTCGACTGGAACTATGCGCTGTGGAGCAGCTCGCACAACGAGCGCATCGTCAACGCCGGCCGGCTGCTGCCCGCGCGGATGCTCGAGCCGCCGTTCGTGTCCGCGCCGTCGACGCCGATGCTGCAGCCCGAGGGCGGCGGCGATCGCAACGCGATCCCGCTCTACGCGCTGCCCAACATGCACATCGTCAACAACTTCTCGCCGACGATGCCGCTGCAGACTTCCGCGATGCGCTCGCTCGGCGCGCACACCAACGTGTGGGCCATCGAGAGCTTCATGGACGAGCTCGCGCACGCCGCCGGCGTCGATCCGGTCGAATTCCGCCTGCGCCACATGCAGGACCCGCGCGCGCGGCAGGTGATCCAGCTCGCCGCGGCCCGGTTCGGCTGGCCGCGGCCGCCGCGCGCGCGCAATCGCGGCGTCGGCTTCGCGTTCGGCAAGTACAAGAACCTGATGGCCTACGTCGCGATCGCGATCGAGATCACGGTCGAGCCGGAGACGGGCCACGTGACGCTCGATCGCGCGGAAGTCGCGGTCGACGCCGGCCAGGTCGTGTCGCCGGACGGCATCCGCAACCAGATCGAGGGCGGCATCGTGCAGGCCGCCAGCTGGACACTGTACGAGGCGCTGAAATACGATACGCAGCGCATTCGCAGTTTCGACTGGAGCAGCTATCCGATCCTGCGGTTCGGCTCGGCCCCGCAAAGCATCAAGGTGCATCTGATCAATCGCCCCGGTGCACCGTTCCTCGGCGCGGCCGAGGCGTCGATGGGGCCGACCGCGGGCGCGCTGGCCAACGCGATCTTCGACGCGACCGGCCAGCGCATGCGCGAAATGCCGTTCGCCGGCGATTCGCTCAGGAAACGGATCGACGCATAGCCGCACCTCACAACCGACCGCGCCGGCACGGACCGGCGCCGGCAACCCGACAGGCTGGAGATTTCTGAACGATGGATACCTTGCTTTCGATGCGCGTGTTCACGCGCATCGTCGAGACGGGCAGCTTCACGCGCGCGTCGGACACCACCGGGCTCACGACGCCGCGCGTGTCCGCGCTGCTGAGCACGCTCGAACAGCATCTCGGCTGCCGGCTGCTGAACCGCACGACGCGCCGCATCTCGCTGACCGAGGACGGGCAGGCCTATTACGAACGCTGCGTCGGCGTGCTGCGCGAGATCGACGACATGGAAGCGGCCGTCTCGCAGGCGCGCAACGTGCCGCGCGGCCGCCTGAAGGTGAACCTGCCGCCGGCGATGGCGAAACAGATCATGGTGCCCGCGCTGCCCGAATTCCTCGCCGCCCACCCGGGCATCTCGGTCGAACTCGGCGTGACGGACCGGCAGATCGACCTCGTCGGCGAGGGGGTCGATTGCGTCGTGCGCATCGGCGCGCTCGACGACTCGGGGCTGGTCGCGAAACGGATCGGCAGCCTCACCACCTGCACCTGCGCGGCCCCCGCGTATCTCGAGCGCTGCGGCGCACCCGACACGGTGGACGACCTCGCGCAGCACATCGCGGTCAGCCACATGTCGGCCGATACGGGCCGGCCGCGGCCGTGGGACTACGTCGTCGACGGCGAAACGCGCATCATCCAGATGTGCGGCACGGTCGCGGTCAACGACGCCGACACCTACATCGCATGCGGCGTCGCGGGAATCGGCCTGATCAAGACCTCGCTGTACCTGGTCGAGCCGTACCTGAAATCGGGACGCCTGCGCGAGGTGCTGACCGATTTCAACACGCCGCCGCGGCCGATCTCGATCCTGTATCCGCCCAACCGCCACACGCCCGTCAAGCTCAAGGTCTTCGTCGACTGGCTCGCCGGCCTGTTCGCGCAGATCCCGACGCTGCAGGGCCAGCGCGGCTGAAGGCCGCCCGCATCGCGCAGCGCATGAATCAAGTGATTTAAGGCGGCGTTTTAGGACAATTCAGCCCGCGCGATCCAGACTGGTTTCATGGGCTTCGCGATCCGCGATATCCGCGCCGGAGGCCCGCGACGAGAGGCCATCATGAAGATCGCGATCGCCGGCGGCTCCATCGCGGACCTGGCTGCCGCCGTCACGCTGAATTGCATCGGCCGCGAGGCCGCCGTCCACGAATGTCGCGACCGGCCGTCGCCCGCTCACGGCGGCGGGGTCGCGGTACTGCGCCGCCTGACCACCTTTCCCGACACGCACGGCGAACCGTTGCGCGGCCATCTGGCCGCCCCCGGCCGTCCGCCTGCGCGCTCGCGTCGGCCAGGCTCGCCGCCACCGGCGTCCACCTGCGCGCCCGCCGCGGCCGGGCTCGCCGTCACCGGCATGCGGTTCGCGGCCGATCCCTGCCGCGGCGGACGCGCATGACGCCGCCCGCGATCCGCCCCCTTTGCGCGCCGCGCAATGCTCGATTGCGCGGCGGCCGTATTCCCTTGTTATCGATCGATCAATAATCTTGACGGCAATGCGGCGGCTTCCGTTTCGCCGCGACTCACACCGCATCATCCGCCCGACGACCGGGCACCCGACATCTCTTTCGAAGGAGTCGACCATGTCAGCAGAATCCACCCCGCTCGCGCCCCAGGGGCACGCGGCCAAGCTCACGCAGGGCCTCATCCTGCTGTTCGCGTTCAGTTGCGGCGCGATCGTCGCGAACCTGTACTACGCGCAGCCGATCACCGAACTCATCGCACCCAGCCTGCACATGTCGGGCGAAACCGCGAGCCTCATCGTGTCGCTGACGCAGATCGGCTACGCGCTCGGCCTGTTCTTCATCGTCCCGCTCGGCGACCTGCTCGAGAACCGCAAGCTGATGATCACGACCGCCGTCGTGTCGATCGCGAGCCTCGCGGCGGCGGCGATGGTGCATACGCCCGGGCCGTTCCTCGCGATCTCGCTGCTGATCGGCTTCAGCTCGGTCGCCGTGCAGATCCTCGTGCCGCTCGCCGCGCACCTCGCGCCCGATCATTCCCGCGGCCGCGTGGTCGGCACGATCATGAGCGGGCTGCTGCTCGGCATCCTGCTCGCGCGCCCGCTGTCGAGCGTGGTGGCCGACGCGTTCGGCTGGCGCTTCGTGTTCGCGGCCGCCGCCGTGCTGATGACGCTCGTGACGGCCGTGCTCGCGCTGACGATCCCGTCGCGCCAGCCCGATCACCGCGCGACCTATTTCGAACTGATCGGCTCGCTGCTGCATCTGGTCCGCACGATGCCGGTGCTGCGCCATCGCGCGTTCTACCAGGGCCTGATGTTCGCGTCGTTCAGCCTGTTCTGGACCGCCGTGCCGGTCGAGCTCACGCGTCACTACGGCCTGTCGCAATCGGCCATCGGCCTGTTCGCGCTGGTTGGCGCGATCGGCGCGACGTCGGCGCCCGTCGCCGGCCGCCTCGCGGATGCCGGGCACACGGTGCGGGCAACGCTGATCGCGCTGGTCGCCGGCGCACTGTCGTATGCGGTTGCACTGGTCCACGGCGCCGGGCTGTACGGCCTCGTCGTCACGGGCATCGTGCTCGACTTCGCGGTGCAGATGAACATGGTGCTCGGCCAGCGCGAGATCTACGCGCTGCATGCGGCGAGCCGCAACCGCCTGAACGCGCTGTACATGACCAGCATCTTCGTCGGCGGGGCCGTCGGCTCCGCGCTCGCGAGCCCGCTGTACGAGCATGGCGGCTGGCCGCTCGTCGCGGCCGTCGCCGGCGCGTTCCCGATCATCGCGCTCGCCCACTACCTCGTGATCGGGCGGCCGCACGCGCAACGCCACGCCCAGGCTTGAACCGGCGCCGGCACCGGTTCACGCGCGAACGCCGCTCGGGTCGCTCGCGCCATTGGAACGCTGCCGGCACGTCACCTCCGACTTTCCGCAGGGCCCGCCGCGACACCGGCCACGGCCGCACGATCCGCGGCGCCGCCCTGCTCCACGCAAAAAGGAATTCATCATGTCTACCCTGCTCGGTAACTACGATCTGCGCGGCCTGCCGCTTCCCAACCGTATCGTGATGGGGCCGATGACGCGTTCTCGCGCGCCTTCGCGCGGCCAGCCGACCGCGCTCATGGCCGAGTACTACGCCCAGCGCGCATCCGCCGGCCTGATCGTCACCGAAGCGACCAACGTCAGCCCGGCCTCCGCGGCGTTCGAACTGACGCCCGGGCTCGTCACCGACGAGCAGGCGGCCGGCTGGAAACAGGTCACCGACGCAGTTCATGCGAACGGCGGGCGCATCTTCGCGCAGCTCTGGCACGGCGGCCGGGTCAGCTCGCTGACGCTGCTCGGCGGCGAAGCGCCGCTGTCGCCGTCCGGCGTCAACGACGATCTCGAACAGCTGCAGGTGTGGGCGCAGTTGCAGAACGGCTACTACACGAAGATTCATGCGACGCCGTCGCGCGCGATGACGACCGACGAGGTCGCCGCGACGGTCGAGGAATTCCGCCAGGCGGCGCTGCGCGCGAAGGCGGCCGGCTTCGACGGCGTCGAAATTCACGCAGCCAACGGCTACCTGCCGCACCAGTTCCTGTCGTCGACGCTGAACCGCCGCGACGACCGCTACGGCGGCTCAGTCGCGAACCGCGCGCGCTTTCTCGAGGAAATCGTCGACGCGGTGGGCGGCGTGATGCCGCTCGATCGCGTGGGCGTGCGCATCTCGCCGTACGCGAAGTACAACAACGTGCGCGACGCGGATCCGGACGCGACGTACACGTACGTCGGGCGCATGCTCGACGAAGCCGGCGTCGCCTATGTACACGCGGCGGACACCAACGGCTGGAGCGGCGAACCCGACCTGCCGCGCATCGTCGCGAACACGCGCAACGCGTACCGCGGCACGCTGATCGTCAACGGCGGCATCGCGCCGGAGGCCGCGAATGCGCTGATCGATGCGGGTGATGCCGATCTCGTCGCGTTCGCGCGCGCCTACATCGCGAACCCCGACCTCGTCGAGCGCATCGCGGCGAAGGCGCCGCTCGCCGCGCCGAAGCCGGTCGGCTGGTATGGCGGCGACCGCGCGGGATACGTCGACTATGCGCGTCATGACGCGGCGGGCGCGAACGTTTGAACGTTTGAACGTTTGGGCGCTTGGGCGCTTGGGCGCTTGGGCGCTTGGGCGCTTGGACGTCTGAGCACCTGAGCACCTGAACGCCCATGCACCGCAACAGCGGCCAAGCTGCCGCCGCGGCAAGCTCGCGCCGCCGGCTCCGGAACGAAGCCGTCAAACGTCCTTCCAGCGCGCGCCCAGCACGCGCCCGCAGAAATTCGGCCGCTGAAAATCCGGGTCGGCACGCTCGAGCACATCGGCACTCCACGTGCCGAACGTCGACGCCGGCCGGTGCGCGACGCCACGTGCGACCGCATCGAGGAACGCGTCGCCGAACCCTTCTTCGCGCGGATACGCGGCGAGCAGCGCCCGACGCTCGTCCACCGAATACGCGTCGAAGCCGCTCGCCATCAGGTCCGCCGCCACAGCCTCGGCCAGCGCGCACGCCAGCGGCGAGACGCGCGCGGCCACACCGGGCGTCGTATGCAGCGCGATCGCGCGCCACACGTCGTCGCGCTGGCGCTGCGACGTGTGATGCCGCAGCAGGAACGCGTGCGCGGCATCGGCGCTGTCGACCTCGTAGCGCGCGCTCGAGCGGCAATAGGCGGGGCTCAGTCCCATGTTCGCGTACATCGCGGCCACGTACAGCGCATCGGCATCGAGCGTCTCGCCGGCACGGCGCGCGGCAAGCGACGCCAGGACGAACACCCGGCATGCGTGACCGGTCAGCACCGGCGGCAACGATGCACACGCCGCTTCGGCCGCTTCGATCGCCATCGGCGTCCGCGGAATGCGAACGCCGGCGACTTCGTCATCGGCGGGTGCGCACGTCGGCGCTCCACTCATCTCGTCTCCTTCTGCCCCGCGCCGGGGCGGAAAATTGTCTGTTCATCGGGCCGCACGCGCCGGCGCGCCGACCTGCCGCCTACGAGGCGACGCCGGGATAACCGAATGCTTCGCACTGCTCGACGACTTCCCGCGCAGCCACCTGCAGGCGCCGCGCGAAACGCACCGCGGGGCCGCGCACGGCACCGGCGTCCGCGCGGGCGGCATCCGCGCTGCCGCCGCCCGCCGCGCGCAGCGACGCCGCCGCGGGACGACGCCGGCCGAAACCGCCGAATTCGACCACCGGCGACCACGCGGGGCTGACCGGCAACGGCGGGGGCGCCAGCGGCGCGAACTCGTCGGCCGCATGCACGACCTTGCCGCCGACGACGGTCAGCACCGAGGAGAGCGTCTTGATCTGCGCCTCGTCGATCGTGAAGTAGTCGTCCGTCAGCACGGCGAAATCCGCGTACTGGCCGGGCACCAGCGCGCCCTTGCGATCGTCTTCGTTCGAAAACCACGCGCTGCCGACCGTATAGCGGCGCAGCGCTTCCATCCGGCCGAGCCGGTTCCATTCGGGATACAGCGCCGTGCCGCCGACGGTGCGCCCGGACACCATCCAGTACAGCGACAGGAACGGGTTGTAGCTCGCGATGCGCGTCGCATCGGTACCCGCGCCGACCGGCAGCCCGGCCGCCAGCATCGCGCGGATCGGCGGCGTGCGCGCGGCCGCTTCCGCGCCGTAGCGCGCGATGAAGTACTCGCCCTGGAACGCCATCCGGTGCTGGACCGTCACGCCGCCGCCGAGCGCGGCGATGCGCGCGATGTTCGCATCCGAGATCGTCTCGCAATGATCGAAGAACCAGCGCAGCCCGTCGAACGGCAGCTCGCGGTTCACGGCTTCCAGCACGTTCAGGAAGCGGCCGATCGATTCGTCGTAGGTCGCGTGCAGCCGGAACGGCCAGCGGTGCCGCACCAGCAGCCGGACCACGGCGGCCAGTTCCGCCTCGAGCGCGTCGGGCAGGTCGGGGCGTGGTTCGAGAAAATTGCCGAAATCGGCCGCGGAATACACCAGCAGTTCGCCGGCGCCGTTCATCCGCAGGAACGCGTCGCCGTCGCCGGGCTTGGCCAGCGTCACCCACCGCGCGTAGTCGTCGAGCTCGCGCCCCGCCTGCTGCACGAACAGGCTGTACGCGATGCGCACCGTCAGTTCGCCGCGCTTCGCGAGCGCCATGACCGCCGCGTAGTCGTCCGGATAGGCCTGGAAATCGCCACCCGCGTCGATCGTGCTCGTCACGCCGAAACGGTTCAGTTCGCGCATGAAATGCCGCGTCGAATTGATCTGGTCGTCGTGGCCGAGCTTCGGCGCGCGCTCGAGCACCGCATGCAGGATGCCCATGTCGGGGCGCGCGATCAGCATGCCGGTCGGCCGGCCGAGGCGATCGCGCTGGATCTCGCCGCCGGGCGGATCGGACGTGTCGCGGCCGTAGCCGATCGCGCGCAGCGCGGCCGCGTTCAGCAGCGCGCTGTCGCCCAGGTGCAGGATGAAGACCGGCGTGTCGGGCGCGATCGCGTTGAGCTCGGCCACCGTCGGCCCGCGCTTTTCCGCGAACTGGAATTCGGTCCAGCCGCCGACCACGCGCACCCAGTGCGGCGCGGGCGTGCGCAGCACCTGGCGGCGCAGCATGCCGAGCGCGTCGGCCAGCGTCGGCACGCCGTCCCAGCGCAGCTCGAGGTTGAAGTTCAGGCCGCCGCGGATCATGTGCAGGTGCGAATCGTTCAGCCCCGGGATCACGGTGCGGCCGTTCAGGTCGATGCGCGGCGTGCCGTCGCGCGCATGGCGCAGCACGTCGCGGCCGCTGCCGCTCGCGAGGATCCGGCCGTCCTTCACCGCGAGCGCGGTCACGAACGACTGCCGCGCATCCTGCGTCGCGATCTTGCCGTTGTAGACGATGAGGTCCGCCGCTTCGGCGAATGCCGTCGTGTCGAGCACCGTCAGCCTCCCCTGCTCGCGCCGAACGCCGGCATGCGGCCGCACGCGGCATGCACCCGGTTTGACGATACACCGACCATCCCTTCCCCCTTGAACATTGCACGATCAGGCCGCCGCGCCGCGGCGCTCGGACGCGACGGCGCCCGGCGCGGGCCCGGCACGCCGTTACGCCGCCGACTGCATCGCATCCGCCGCCTCGCGTCGCCTGCGCGTCAGGCCCGTCGGCGCAGCCGTCTCCGGGCGAACGAAGTTCTGCAGGCGCGCCAGGCGGCGCACGTCGAACGCCCGCGATTGCGGGTCGACATGCCCCGACAGGTCGGCCACCAGCGACGACGCCTGCGCGGTGCGCCCGCGCTCGATCAGGTGATCGGCCAGGTCCAGCGTCGCGCGCAGCGCCCACATCGCGGCACCCTGGCCGTTCGCCGCATGAATCGCCATCAGCAGGTGACGGTGCCCGTCGGCTTCGCACGCGATCGCGAGATCCGGGTCGGCGGTGCGGGCCTGTTCGAGCGTCGCCAGCCCCCTCGCGCGCAGCAGTTCCGGCACGAACAGATGCTCGCCGTGCGCGCGGCAGCGCGCGAGCGTCGCGTCGAGCTTCGTGCACGCGTCGGCCGCGCGGCCCGTGCGCGTCAACCCTTCCGCGTAGGCGACGACCAGCGGCGCGAGCAGGCGCCGGAAGCCGCTCGCTTCGATGCGCCGCAGCGCGGGCTCGAGCCGCGCGAGCCCGGCGCCGGGATGGCCGGCCTGCATGTCGAACTGCCCGGCGAGACATTCGGCATGGCTGCGCCAGATGTCGAAGCCGTGCGCATCGGCGGTCGAGCGCAGCGTCTCCAGATAATCGGAAATCGCGTCATGATCGCCGTAGGACAACGCCATCGGCACGGCCGCGGCGCCGAGCACGACGCACAATGCCGGCGCCGAGCCGCTGCGGCGCGCGGATTCGACCGCCTGCGCGGCCAGCCGCATCGCATATTCCGCATCGCCCTGCAGCCAGACGAGCCGCGTCAGCATCGTCCGGCCGAGCGTCGCGACGTCGATGCCCAGCGCCGCCTGCGCGCAGGGCGGCTCGCCGGCGACGGCCAGCTCGGCCGTCGCCGCCTCCAGCCGCTCGCGCGCCTGCGCATGCTCGCCGAAGTAATGCAGCGAGGTCGCGACCATCGCGTCCGCCAGCAGCCGCTGCGGCCGGTCGCCGCGCCGCTCCGCGGCCCGCTCGAAGCGCGTCGCGTAGCGCAGCGATTCATGAATGTCGGAGCGCGTCAGCATCGTGTTCCACAGCCCGACCAGCGCGCGCGCGTCGAACGCCTCGTCGCCGATCCGGCCGGCGAGACCGAGCGTCCTGTCCCACGTCGCGGCGGCCGTGTGCGTATCGCCGTCGGTATGCAGCAGCGCCGCCGCGTAGGCCGCGCGCAGGCGCATCTCGCGTGCCGCGTCGACGGCGCCGTGGGCGCCGGCATCGAGCGTGTCGAGCGCGCGCCTCGCCGGGATCGAACTTTCGCGCATGCGCGCCGGTTCGAGCAACGCATGCGCCAGCGCGTCGATTTCCGCGGCCGGCGGCCCGGCCACCGCGAGTTCGCGCAGCGGCGCGATGCCCGCGCCGGCACCCAGGCTGGCCGCATGCGCGGCCTGGGCCTGGGCCGCCATCGCGGCATCCGCCTGCTCGCGTTCGTAGCGCGCATGACGTGCGGCGACCGTGTCGAACTCGCCTTCGTTGTGCAGTTTTTCGAGCGCGTACGCGCGGGTCGATTCGGTCAGTCGGTAGCGCGCCTGCGCGCCGTTGAACTCGACGGTCACCAGCGACTTCGCGACCAGCTCGCCGAGCAGCGCGATCATTTCGGCGGACGGCATGCCCGGATCCATCGCGACATCACGCGCGGCATCGAACGTAAACGGGCCGACGAAGCAGGCCATCCGGCGAAACAGCGACCGCGCGGCCGCATCCAGCAGCACGTAGCTCCAGTCGAACGTGGCGCGCAGCGTCTGGTGGCGCGGCAACGCCGAGCGCAGCCCGCCCGTCAGCAGGTTCAGCCGGTCGTCGAGACGCGCCGCGACGACCTCGAGCCCGAGCGTCGCGACCCGCGCGGCGGCCAGCTCGATCGCGAGCGGCAGCCCGTCGAGGCGCCGGCAGATGTCGCCGATCAGCCGCATGCCGGCCGCATCGACCGCGCAATCGGGCGTGGCCGCGCGAATCCGCGCGAGAAACAGCTCGACGGCCGAATGGCGCGCGATCTCGTCGACGCCCGCATCGGCGTCCGGCACCGCCAGCGGACTCACGCGAAACACGGCCTCGACCGAGATATGCAGCGGCTCGCGGCTCGTCACGAGCACGCGCAGCGGCGCGGCGTGCGACGTCAGCGTTTCGACGAGGTCGGCCGCCAGGTCGACGACGTGCTCCGCGTTGTCGAGCACGAGCAGGCCGCGCGACGCGGCGAAGGCCTCGCCGATCCGTTCGACGGCCGGCACGCCATCCGCGTCGAGCCCGAGTTCCGCGCCGATCGCGCGCAGCACGTCGTCGCGCGTCGCCGCGCGCGCCAGTTCCACGAACAGCACGCGCTCGCCGGCGCGGCCGCGCAGTTCATGCGCGACGCGCTCGGCCAGGCTCGTCTTGCCGATGCCGCCCGCGCCCACCAGCGTGACGACCGATGCCCGCTCGAGCATGTCGACGATCTGCCCGATCTCGGTCTGACGCCCGACGAGCGGCGCCGGATGGGGTGCCGCGGCCGCCTCGGGCCCAACCTCGGGCGCAACCTCGGATGCGCGCGGCGCCACCGCGTGCGCGACCGGCGGATGCGCGATCAGCAGGTAGCCGCGGCCCGGCACCGTCTTGATCAGGTCGCGGTTCGGGCCCAGCGCCTTGCGCAACGTCGCGACGTGCACCTGCAGCCGGTTCTCCTCGACGATCAGGCCCGGCCACACCGCGTCCATGATGTCGTCCTTCGATACGAGGGAGCCGTTCGCGCGATGCAATACTTCCAGTATGTCGAGCGCACGCGCGCCAATACGCAACGACGCACCGTGGTCGCGTATGTCGCGCTGCTCGAAATCCACCGACAAATTCCCGATCTGGATCATGGCCGCCTCCAGGTTCCCCACGATGACCGCCATGTGAACACGCGGTTCACCGGGGCGGGAGTCCGCGCCCGGCTGCACGGCAGGCGGGCGCAAAGTCTCAAAAAGTGGCCCGAGTCTAAACGCCGTATCAATAAAAATCTTGAACGAAAATGCACTGGCGCCCGCCGCCTCGGCCCGCGGCGGATACGCGGGCCGCGCGGATATAAATGGGGCGATATCGTTCGACCTGTCGCTTCCGCCAGCAGGTCGAGCGTCGGCGCCGGCGCTCGGCCGGACGGCGATTTTTTCGTCAGCAAGCGGACATTTATTCAAGTTATGCTGAGCCGAATGTGTGTGCCGTATAAACTTGCACGTAAAACTGCTCGTATGCCGTACCCCATTGAAGGACGTTCCGTCATGTCAGATCCTTTCGCCGCAGTGCCCGCGGCGGTGCCGAAAGATACGCTCGGATGCGTGTCGAGCCTGTTGTCCAAGGATATCGACCGGTCGGTCGGCGGCCTGACGCTCCACCGCAAATGCATGCGCGACGAACACTTCGAGCGCATCGAGATGGCCGCCAGCGATCGCGGCTTCCTGATCGGCGTGTCGCTGAACGGCGGCCACCGGCGCACGATCTATGGCGGCGCCGGCAAATCCGAGCGGCGGTTCCAGCACGACTCGATCTACATTCGCGACTTTTCCCGGAATTTCCGCGCCGATCTGTACGGCAAGTTCGATTTCGTGCTGATCGAGCTGTCGCACAGCTATCTCGACCGCCTCGGCCGCGAACACGACGGCACGGCGATCGGTGGCCTGACCTGCGCGCCCGACGTGCAGGACCCGGTGCTCGGCCATCTCGCGCACGCGGTCGCCGACAGCCTCGACGTGCCGGGCGCGCTGAACACGCTGTTCGTCGAGCAGATGGGAGTCGCGATCGGCGCGCATCTCGCCAGCCGCTACGGCAACGCGCGTGCGCGCGACCTGCAGCACAAGGGCCTGCTGTCGCCGGCCAAGACGGCGCTCGCCAAGGAACTGCTGATGGAAAAGGCGAACCTCGGCGTATCGATCGAGGAAGTCGCGAGCGAATGCGATCTGTCGCGCGGCTATTTCATCCGCGCGTTCTCCCGCACGACGGGGCGCACGCCGCATCAGTGGCTGCTCGAGCAGCGCGTGATCCGGGCCCGCCAGCTGATCGAGACGACCGACATGACGCTCGCGGAAATCGCGGCCGTCTGCGGTTTCGCCGACCAGAGCCACCTGAACCGCATCTTCGCGCGCATCGTCGGCCATCCGCCCGGCGCATGGCGGCGCGGCATGACGCGCTGACACCGTCGCGCACGTCATCCGGTCAGCGCAGCGGCGTCGCGTCGTAGTTGACCGGCACCCAGTCGTATCGCTCCCCGTCCCTGCGCAAGTGCCCGAGCCCGGGAAACGCGATGTGCGCGGCGCCGACCAGATAGCGCCGGCCGGCCACGCGCCGGAGCACGTCGCGCCGCGTGCGGCGCGCCGCATCGGCATCGCTGTCGTACTGGACGGTCGCATCCGGATCCTGCAACTGGATCGCCGCGACGTGCACGATGTCGCCCCATGCGAGCAGTCCCGCATCGCCGCTCTCGATCAGATAGGCCGTATGGCCCGGCGTATGGCCGGGCATCGGCACCGCGCGAACGCCGGGCGCGAGCGTCGCTTCGCCACGAAACGTCCTGAAACGGCCGGCCGCGACATACGGCGCGACCGACGCGGCCGCCGAATCGAAAAACGACGCGAGGAACGCCGGCGCCTGCGCCTTGTGGTCCGGGTCGAGCCAGTAATTCGCCTCGATCTCGTTCACCCGGACGACCGCGTTCGGAAAGGTCATCCGCCCGTCCGTCACGATGCCGCCGACATGATCCTTGTGCAGGTGCGTGAGCAGCACCTCGTCGATCTGCGCGGGCGCGTAGCCTGCCGCTCGCAGGTTGCCGAGCAGCTTTCCGCAGCAGTCGCCGTACAGCACGCCGGCGCCCGTATCGACCAGAATCCGCCGCGATCCCGTGTCGACCAGGAACGCATTGATCGACCCTTGTACCGGCGGCTCGAGAAAGGCGCGGTCGAGATCGCGCCGGATCTCGTCCTTCGACACATCGCGAAAAACCGTATCGACCGGAAACGGATGCGTGCCGTCGGACAGCGCGACGATCGTCAGGTCGCCGACCTTCTGCCGGTAGAAGCCCGGCGGCTGAGTGCCGTCGCCCGGCTGGCCGGCGAATGCGGTCGATATGACCGAGGCGGTCGACGCGACCGATGCGACCGATGCCGCCGATGCCGCCGAGGCGACCGACGCGGCCGATGCGGTCGATGCGAGCAGGCCGACGTACCACGCGACGAGCAGCACGCCGCCCGCGCGCAGCGCGCGCATGCGCCGCTTCAGTGAGTTCATGTCCGATCCCCCGGTTGCGTGTCGACGTCGCGCGACGCTTGCCGGTCCGACGGTCGGCCGGGCCTGTACGCGCGACATCGAGCCTACCGGCCGCTCGCGCCCTTGTCCTGAGCCGGACATGAAACGTTCTGAAGCCGGGCCGGAACGGCGCCGGCCGTGCTTCAGGGTGGGCACCGCTTCAGGCTACGGCGTCATGCGCGTGATGCGCGGCGAGCAACGCCTCGAGAAACACGGCGGCCGGTTGCGCGCCGCTGATGACGGTGGATCCGATGCGCGTCGACGGCACCGACGCGATGCCTGCGCGCACCGCGTCGGCCTCGAGCGCGATCACCGCGTCGAGCCCCTCGCCGGACACGAGGAACGCCCGCACCGCGTCGCCCGGCAAGCCGGCGCCGGCCGCGATCTCCACGAGCATGTCCGCATCGCCGATGTCGCGGCCGTCGCGGAAGTACGCGGCGAACAATGCATCGACGAGCGCGGCCGCACTGCCGCGCTGCTGCGCGAACCAGACGAGCCGGTGCGCGAGCCGGGTGTTCGGCGTACGCGCGATCCGCGCGTGATCGAACACC
The DNA here is from genome assembly GCF_003857805.1 of Burkholderia sp. Bp9099. Taxonomy (NCBI): domain Bacteria; kingdom Pseudomonadati; phylum Pseudomonadota; class Betaproteobacteria; order Burkholderiales; family Burkholderiaceae; genus Burkholderia; species Burkholderia sp. Bp9099. The sequence continues at coordinate 1,110 of NZ_QTPU01000046.1, read as the reverse complement.
AGGCCCGCCGCGCGGCCGGCCTCGGCCACCTGCGCGTCGAGTGCCTGCGAGCGCGCCCAGCTGCCGAATTTCGCGCTGCGGTATGCCTTGCGATCGATGCCTGCGGCCGGCATCGCCGGGTTCAGTTCGAACGGCACGAACCTGACCTTCACGTCACCGGTCAGTCCCGCTGCGTCGATCGCCTCCGCGAGCCTGCGCTCGGCGATCCAGCACCACGGGCAGATGAGGTCGTAGGTGACCGTGACTTCGACGGAATTCATTGCGCTCTCCTGTTGATTGCAGTTTCAACGATAGCGCTTGCCGGCCGGCGCTAGAATGCGAACGGCGCGCAACGGATCGTTGCGGCATGCACAAAGGCGACGACATGGACAAATTCTCCGCGCTGCGCGCGTTCGTGGAAGTGGCGGAAGCCGGCGGCTTCTCGAGCGCGGGACGCCGTCTCGACCTCGCGGCCTCGTCGGTCGTGCGCGCGGTGGATGCGCTCGAGGCATCGCTCGGCACCGCGCTGCTGAACCGCACGACGCGCCAGGTCACGCTGTCCGATGCCGGCTCCATGTACTACGCGCGCGCGAAGCGGCTGCTCGAGGAGCTCGCGGAAGCGGACGCGCTCGTCTCCGATCGCGGCGACGAGCCGTCCGGGCCGCTGCGCGTGTCGGTGCCGGTCGCGTACGGCGTGCGCCGCATCGCGCCGCATGTCGCGGCCTTCCTCGCGCGCCATCCGAAACTCGATCTCGACCTGCAGCTCACCGACGAACGCGTCGATCTCGTCGCCGGCCGGATCGACGTCGCGATCCGGCTCGGCGAAGCAGCGCCTTCCGCGGAGGTCGTCGCACGGCAGCTCGCGACGTTCCAGCGCTATGTCGTCGCGAGCCACGACTATCTCGACGCGCACGGCACGCCGGCAACGCCGGGCGAACTGGTCGATCACGCGTGCGTGCGCTTTCACTTCGGCGGCGACCAGCAGGCGTGGTCGTTCGCCGATGCGCACGGCACGACGCGGGTGCTGGTTGCCGGGCGCCTGAAATCGAATCATAGTGAAGTGTTGCGCGAGGCCGTGCTCGACGGCGCCGGCATCGCGCTGCTGCCCGACTGGCTCGTCGATGCCGATGT